>JAUNRL010000170.1 GCA_030535715.1 Bacillota bacterium | reverse complement strand
TGTTACACCCTACTCGCTTTCCAGGCGAGCTCCTTAGCCACTCGGTCAATCCTCCGTATCCAATATCATGCCGGTTCCCGGCACGCATATAATATAGCAAAAATCGCCCTGCGGTGCAAGGGTGTTTTTTTCTGCACAGAAGTGCTCCCGGTGCTGTTTGGCGCTTTCGAAACAGGCCGGATATTTTCGTTCGGAGTGCCGCGGGGCGTCACATCGCCTATTGGCGGTATCCCTGGGGCCGGCGCTCTCCGCACCAGCCCCAGGGATACCGCCGCACGTTCGGCCTCCGCCTCAGTGACACAGAAAAAGAGACTGCCCGATCAGTGACAGTCTCCTGCAATAATTACTCCTTCAAGCTCCGGCAAAAGCGGCGGACTTCCTAGAAGTATCTTTTCAGCAGTCCTTCAAAAGCCTTACCGTGTCTCGCCTCATCGCGGGCCATCTCATGCACGGTGTCGTGGATCGCATCCAGGCCCAGTTCCTTGGCTCTCTTGGCCAGCTCGAACTTGCCTTTGGTTGCGCCGTTTTCGGCATCGACTCTCATCTCCAGATTCTTCTTGGTGGAGTCGGTGACGACTTCGCCCAGCAGCTCGGCAAACTTGGCGGCGTGCTCGGCTTCTTCATAAGCGGCCTTCTCCCAGTACAGGCCGATCTCCGGATAGCCTTCTCTGTGAGCGACTCTCGCCATGGCCAGATACATACCGACCTCGGAGCACTCGCCGTTAAAGTTGTCTTTCAGACCCTGAACGATCTCTTCGTCAACACCCGCGGCTACGCCGACCATATGCTCGGCAGCCCATTCTCTTTCTCCCTCTTCAACCTTGTTGAACTTTTCTGCCGGCACTCCGCACTGGGGGCACTTTCCCGGCGGCATATCGCCTTCATGGGTGTATCCGCATACTGAACATGTCCATTTCATTATTCTTTCCTCCTTTATATTCCGACATTTTTGATTGCCTTTCACATCATCATTAGTTTACCGCGAGTCTGTGAGTTAGTCAATCCTAACCAACAGGCATTCACCTGATCTTCACTTTACGGCGCCGTGAAAAAACGATATAATGTTGTCATCCATTATCGCGGCGTTGCCGCAGGGAAAACAACCTGACCTATCCTCGGCTGTACTCGGGAACGATAATACCATGAAACACAACTATTTCAGATACATCTTCATCATCACCGTCCTGTCCGTCCTGGTTCTGCCCCTGGCCGGGTGCACCACCTACGACAATTTCCGGGAGGCCTTCGTCGATGATCCTGAGGACATGACCAACACCATCAATATCGGTGTCTATGAACCCATGGCCGGCGTGGACAAGAGAGCCGCCGAATCGGAAATCCGCGGCATTGAACTCGCCCATAAAATGTTTCCCGAAGCGGCGGACGGGCGTCAGGTCAACCTGATCTATGCCGACAACAACTCGGATATCAACGCAGCGGAGACCGCCATCTCCACCCTGCTGACCAAAAATCCCACCGTGATCCTGGGAAGTTACGGCAACCTGTATTCCCTGCTGGCCGGGGAATATATTAAGAAAGCGGAAGTTCCGTCCATCACCATGACCAACACCAATCCGCTGATCACCCGGAACAACAGCTACTATTTCCGCATCTGCTATATCGACGCGACCCAGGGGCACCTGCTGGCCAATTACCTCCATCACGAAAAGGTAAAAAAGGCCGGCGTGCTCCTTCCGGAAAAAGACGATGCGGCCCTGGCTCTGGCCACGGCCTTTACCAATACCCTGCGGGATCTGACCGACGAAGATGACCCCATCGGTTACTACGAGAAGTACACCACGGGCGAAATGGATTTCACGTCTTACCTGAAGACCCTCCGGGAGTCCGGCGTGAAATACGTCTTCCTTCCGGGAGAAGTGCCCGACGCGCTGAGCATTATCAGTCAGTCCGAGAAGATGGGCCTCGATGTAACCTTTCTGGGAGACATGACCTGGGGCGAGGAGAATTTCCGCAAAGGGCTTTCTGCAGGAGTTAACCCGGAGAGAATTGCCTTTGTACAGTTCTTCGCTGCCGACGGAGACGACAAGAAATTCGTCGTCAATCAGGCCCGCAGGGACTTCCTGGAGGCCTATGAAGACACTTACGGGGAGGGCGAGCCGGAGGAAGCGGTCGCTCTGGGGTATGACGCCTACCGAATCGCGCTGGACGCCATCTCCAGGGCAACGGGGAATTCGCCGAGGCTGGCCGGCGGCCAGCAGATCCGTGATGTGCTTCTGAGCGACGGCTACCAGTTTGAAGGCGCGTCCGGCATCATCCGCTTCAACAAGAACGGCGATCCGAAAAAAACCGCCTACATCAGCACCTGGAAGAGCGGCGCCGTCAAAGCCATCTATACCATTGAAACCAATCAGCAGTAATCCGGTCACCATCGTATTCCGATATGTGTGACCGGCAACCGGAGCATAAATCATCAGGCAATGCAAACTTCCCTGATCAGCAGGATGGCAGGCATACTAAACAAGGAGGTTCCTAATGGAAAAG
>JAUNRL010000022.1 GCA_030535715.1 Bacillota bacterium | reverse complement strand
GTTACGCTTCCGCGGCACCCTCCGGCTGCTGAACTGGATCAATGAATTCAACGGAATCAATTGTAGCACAGATTCCGAAAATTGACAAATTATTTCATGCTAACGACTACATTTTGTGGTATGTTTTATGATATAATATCTAATCAGTCGGGGAATCGGGAGAGAGAAAGGACTGTACCATACCGAATGGAGGAGAACCGAAAAGATAAGAAGAGAAGCCGCTGGAATATTGCGCTGGCTGTTGCCGCGGCAGTTTTTGCCGCCGCATCGATCGCTCTGTATGTTTCGCCGCAGATGATGTTCAGGGTTTACGACAACGAAGACGAATTCCGCAGTCATGTGGACCAGCGGTACCGGCAGATGAATGTCCTGCCGGAGGCCGGAAACCGGGTGGTGACTGCCGAGTATTCGGACAGCGCGGCAACAGCGGTTCGCTTCGATCCTCTGCAGAACGAAGAACTGGCCGTGTTTCGCGACCAGCGGATCAGGGATATACAGAACAGTTACCGGAAGAGGATCGCCGAGGCGGAAGCAGCCAGAGAGAAGAAGCATGGTGACGACATGTTTTACCGATCCATGCAGCATGTGCTTCTCGTCGATACGGCAGTCTATGATTCAGGAACGGGCGCGCTGACACTGGCCATCTATACCGAGGAGTACCGGGAAAAAGATGAGGTCATGGAGAAGACGGATTCCACCATCGATACCTGGCTTCTGGCGAAGGAGGATCTCCGGCCGCTGAAGACGGTGCAGGTCATGACGCCGGACTATCGGGAGAAAGCATCGGTGTTTACCAGGGAATACCTGCGGACAACTGTTGCCGGGGACAGATTCAATGAAGGCGGAGAGGCCTGGCTGGACGACAAAGAAGAAAACTACAACAAGTTTGTCATTTCGAGTAACAGCATCACTTTCTTTTTTGATCAGGATACGGTGCTGAAGAGGGATCAGGGTGTGGTTGCCGTGAGTATGCTGCGCAGTTACATGGGACCGGCGGTTCGCGCAGGCATCGTCGAACGGTTCATCGATCCGGACAAGCCCATGGTCGCCCTGACCTACGATGACGGTCCCGGAGGAGACGCAGAGAGACGGATTCATCGGTGTCTGAAGAAGCACAATGTGGTCGCCACCTTCTTCTATCTGGGCAACCGGGTGAAGAGCGATGCGGAAACGGCGAAGTCCTGTGTCGCCATTGGCTGTGAGATCGGCAATCATTCTTGGGATCATGCGGAACTGACGTCTCTGTCCAAGGAGGATATTCGCAGGGAGATCAGCAGGACCAACAAGGTGATCGCCAGGGTGACCGGCGTGCGGCCAATCCTCTTTCGGCCGCCCTACGGCTCGACCAGCGACAAGATTCGGAAGCAGGCAGATATGCCGGAAATCCTGTGGACGGTGGATACGCTGGACTGGAAGTCCCGGGATGCCAAAATGGTCTTCAAAACAGTCAAAAAGACCAGGAAACTGGACGGCAAGATTATCCTGATGCATTCTCTGTACGACGAGACGGCGGAGGCAACGGAGAAGATTGTCCCGTGGCTGTTGGAGAACGGGTATCAGATCGTGACGGTCAGCGAATTGATCAAGTACAAGACCGGTGAATCACCCAGGGCGGGAGAAACCTACGAGTAATCTGCACGAAACCCGTGATTGGGAGGAATAAAATCGTTCGTTCAGAGCCGGGGGCAAAGGCAACGCCGGCGCAGCTGGTTCATGGCATTCAGCATGTCATCGGGGAGGGGAGCTTCGAGTCGAAGTTCCTCTTTTGTTATGGGATGAAGAAAACGCAGGAAGGACGCATGAAGCGCCTGACGGCTGATGAGATCCGGCGCCTGTCCGCCGTAGAGGGCATCGCCGGCTACGGGATGGCCGATGTGGGACAGGTGGACGCGAATCTGATGGGTCCGGCCGGTTTCCAGCCGCAGGCGGAGCACAGAGAAGGCGCCGTCCGGCGCCGGAAAGCTTTCCTGCACCGTATAATGGGTGACCGAGGCCGCACCGTCTTCACTGACCCGTCGGTTCTTTTCGCCGGGCAGGGGCGGGGCGATGGGCAGGTCGATGACGCCGGAGGCGGCGTCGGGAATGCCGTGCACCAGCGCGGTGTACGCCTTGATCACCTGTCCGCTGTCTGATTGGCGGATGTAGTCCGTCTGGGCGTAGGCATTTTTGGCCACCACCAGCAGACCGGAGGTATCCATGTCCAGCCGGTTGACGAAGCGGATCTTGAAGGGGCTGCCGGTTTTGGCCATATGGTGAATGAGCCCGTTGGCTACTGTCCCCTCAAGGTGCCCCCTGGTGGGATGGACGACCACGCCGGGTTGTTTGTTCAGAACCAGAAGATCCCCATCCTCATAGACAGGAAAGAGGGGAATGTTTTCCGGTTCAAAATGACTGGTCTCTTCGGGAAGATCCACGGAAATCACATCGCCGGCCGCTGCCCTGTGCCAGCCCTCGGCAAAGGCGCCGTTGCGGCGCACCAGCTTCTGCCGCTTGATGCGGCCTCGCAGCCGGGAGGAAAAGTCGAAATGCCGGCGCATCAGCACGCGGATTTCCTGTCCGTCCTCCTCCGGTGTGACGGTAAAACGAAAATCGGCCATTACAGAAACTTATCCTTTACTTTGTTCCAGAAATCGTAACCTTTCAGACGCAGCAAATGTACGGAGGTGTCCGATACCCGGACCGCGATGTCCCGGACATTGCTGTAGGCGGTTTCGATGCCGTCGTTCATGATGAAGATCTGGTTTTCCTCGTGCTCCGGCAGCACACCCAGAGACAGATCCGCCGGCAGGAGGATGCTGGAGGTAAAGGAGCGGTAGGCTGTCGTGTTCATGGGCGCAATAGGGGTCACCTGCAGCAGTTCCAGCCGCGGATCGGCAATGGATCCGCCCACGGAATAGTTGTAGGCCGTGCTGCCCGCGGAGGTGGCCACGATCAGACCGTCCCCGGAGAACTTCTCGATGGGTTTGCCGCCGATGGAGATGAACAGGTGCACCGAATAGGAATGGCGCCCCTTGATGGTGATTTCGTTCAGTCCCAGGTGCCGGTGCTTTCCGCCGTCTTCCGTTGTGACCCGGGCGCTGACGGTGCTCAGCCGCTGCAGATTGTACTCGCCGGATTCGTACTGATCCAGGAACTGTTCCAGCCCGTCGGGCAGCACATCCTGGAAGAATCCCAGGTGGCCGGTATTGATGCCGGCAATGGGACAACCGGGGAAGTTGCAGGCGTGGATAGCTTTGAGGAAGGCGCCGTCGCCGCCGATGCAAACGATCAGCTCCGTGTCCTTCGAGTAGGTCTGGCTGACTCGGTATCCCCGGTTGTTCAGTTTGACGGACAGGGCCCGGAAGGTCCTGGCCGACAGTTCGTCGCCGTTGTGAAATACAGTAATCTGTTTCGTGCTCATGGAGTCGCTCCTCGTTCCTCTGCCCGCGGGGGTGTTACTGCAGGACCTCGAATTCGTCCAGGATCTGTTCAAAAGCAAGTATTGCCTTTTCCACCGGCTCGGGTCGGCTCATGTCCACGCCGGCAATCTTCAGAAGCTCAATGGGATGATCCGATTCGCCGGTCTTCAGGAAATCGATGTAGCGGGCTGCAGCCGGTTCACCCTCGGTCAGGATTTTCGCCGAGATCGCCGTCGCCGCCGAGTAGCCCGTGGCGTATTTGTACACGTAGAAGGCGTTATAAAAGTGAGGGATGCGGGCCCATTCAACATCAATGACGCCGTCCGCCTCCACCGCCGGTCCATAGTACTTTTCGTTGAGTGTGCGGTATTCTTCACACATCCAGTCCGCTGTCAGCTGGCCGCCTTCCTCCATATACCGATGGGTCAGATCCTCGAATTCGGCGAACTGGGTCTGACGGAAGAGGGTGGTGCGGAATTCCTCCAGGTGCATATTCAGCAGGTACCGGCGCATCTGCCGGTCGTCGGTCTCTTGCAGCAGATGGTGCAGGAGGAGGGATTCATTGACCGTGGAGGCTACCTCCGCTGTGAAGATGGAGTGGCTGCCGTAGACGTAGGGCTGCGCTTCGCGCGTGTAGCGGGAGTGCATGGAATGACCCATTTCATGGATGATGGTGAATACATCCTTAAGGGTATCCGTATAGTTGAGCAGGATGTAGGGGTAGCTGTCGTAGCAGCCGAAGCTGTAGGCGCCGCTGGTCTTGCCTTTGTTCTCATAGACGTCAATCCATCCCTGGCTGATGCCTTCGTTCATCTTGTCAAGATAATCCTGCCCGAAGGGTTTGAGGGCCGCACGCATGATGTCCAGGCCTTCCGCAAAGGCAACGCTTCTCGGCGGCAGTTCCACCAGAGGCACGTACATGTCGTACATCCGGAAGTTATCCACGCCCAGGAGCCTTTTTTTCAGGGCCACATAGCGGTGGAGAGCAGGAAGATGCCGGTTAACGACAGAAATAAGGTTATCGTAAACTTCTCCGGGAATGTTGTCGCCGGCCAGAGCGGCTTCCCGGGAGGAGCCGTAGCGGCGGATCCGGGCGCTGACCACGTCGGTCCTGGTATGGTAATTGTAAGCGGCGGCGATGGTGTTGATCAGCTTCTGATAGGCATCGTACATGGACGCGTAGGCGTTTCGGCGTAGATCCCGGTCGTGGCTCTCCATCAGCTTGACGTAGCTGCCGTGGGTTACCATATGCGCTTCGCCTTTGCTGTCTTTCGCCGGGGCGAAGGTCAGGTCCGCGTTGTTGAGCATGGTGAAGATGTCCTTCGTGGCGCCGGTAATCTCGCTCATCTGTGCCAGGATGGCCTCCTCGCTGTCGGACAGGACGTGCTCCTTCAGGCGGAAGGCGTTGCGGATAGCGAAATCGTAGACTTCCAGACCATCGGTATTCTTCAGGTAATCCAGAATCTTCTCTTCCTCGGCAGCCAGAAGCTCCGGTGAGAAGAAGGACAGGGCGGAGGAGACGGCGGCGATGACGGACATACACCGGTCAGTCAGGGCCTGGTAGCGGCTGACCGCGTTGTCTTCGTCCCGTTTCATGTGGGCATAGACGAAGAATTTCTCCAGCAGGCGCCAGAGATCGTCCCGCTGCCGGCAGGCGGCGAGCAGGGTCTGCCCGTCGTCGGTCAGGTGGCCGCGGAAGGTTTCGGCGTATCGGGCCGCTTCCTCTCCGATCTGCTTCAGTTCGCTGTCGATCACGGATTCGTCCGGGATCATGGCTTCGATATTCCACTGATAGGCGGGATCCATCTCCGCTCTGGTTTTCGGTTCGTTTGCTGCCATGGTTTTCCTCCGTTTGATCTTTTCTTTTCAATGCATCTATTGTATAATATCATGTCTTATAATTCAATGACAGGAAGGATAATAACCATGGACAACAGACCGATCGGTTTTTTTGATTCCGGACTTGGCGGACTGACCAGCATTCCTTATCTGCGGCGGCAGTTGCCGGAGGAGCGGGTGATCTATTTCGGAGACACTGCCCGGACACCCTACGGCTCCAAGGCGGTGACCACCATCCGCAGTTTTTCCACGGAAATCGCGGAATTTCTGGTCAAATGCAACGTCAAGATGATTGTTATCGCCTGCAATACGGTGAGCGCCACCTGCCTGGATGAGCTGCAGAAGCGCTTCCCGAAGATTCCGATTCTGGGCATCATTTCCCCGGCGGCGGAGGAGGCGGCGGCAGTCTGCGCGCCGGGAAGCCGTTTAGGCATCATCGGCACAAAGGTGACCATCGCCAGCCACGCCTATCAGGATTTCATCGGTCGATTCGATCCGGCTTTCCAGATTTATGAAACGGCCTGTCCGGCTTTCGTGCCCCTGATTGAGGAGGGTATCATTGATAACGAGATCATGGATATGACCATTCGGTACTATATGGATGATTTCGTTCAGGAAAACCAGCTGGATACCATCATCCTCGGCTGCACCCATTATCCTCTGATCAAGGCGAATCTGAACCGGATCTATCCCCACCTGAAGATCATCAATCCGTCGAGCATCGTCATCGGTCAGGTGGAAAAGGTTCTGTCGGAGCGGGATATGCTGGCGGATCATTCCGATTTCACCGATGTGTTCTATGCCAGCGACCTGTCGGAGAATTTCATCAATATGATCGATCACATCTTCGCGGACAGTGAAGAGTTTAAGGAAAAGAAGGTCAAGTTCATGAACTTTGACCTGGAAAAGGAACGGCTGAATGAACTATTATGAGCTGCTGAAATACCTGGATCTGGAGGAACCATCGGACTTTATTTACTTTGAGGCCATGGCCGATCTGGCGGAAAGCGATGACCCCATCGACCAGGAGGCGGTGGCGGCGCTTTTTGCCGGCGCGGACACAGATACGATGGCCGATCTGTTCAGTGACTACTTCGAGGATATTCTGGACGGGCTCCCCGAGGACAGCGGGGAGATCTATTCGCTCCTGCACCAGATCAGGCTATGCCTGATGGGACTGGCCCGGAATGCGGAGGATGAGAGCGATATCCGCCGCCTGGCCGATGAGTTCTGCCGGTTCCGCCAGTGGTATACGGAGGAATCCGATGTGGAACTCATCCCCGCGGACGAAGAACTGCCTTTGCACCAGTGCCTGCGGGACGCCATCACCACGGCGCGGATGGAGAAACTGGGCGGTTTTGCGTACCGGTACGACTTTGACTATGCGTTGGATTACGCGCTGGACGGATACACGATGTCTTTCGCCGAGCTTGCGGCGACGGAGGAGGAAGAGGAGAACGAAGGACGGATCGTGTTCGATCCCGGGACGCGGGATGATTACGCTCTGGATGACGAGGAAGATGATGACTGGATTCACTGAGAACCGGCCAGCAGGCCGTGAGGAGATACCGCAGAAGCCGGTGCTTCCGGAGAAGATCGATCTGTTTGCCACGTTCGGGCCGGATTTCGACCGGTTCGATTTCCCGGGACCGGTTTACCGAGTGACCGGGGGACACGGCGGCGAGGCGCTGCTGATCTGCGGCAGCGAAAAGACGGCTCTGCTGGACTGCGGCATGGCGTACTGCGGGCCGACGACGACGGAAAACACGCGAAAGGTGCTGGCCCGGCTGGGGCGGGATCTGGACATGATTCTGCTCAGCCACTCTCACTACGATCACATCGGGGCGCTGCCCTGGTTGAAGCAGGCTTTCCCGGAGGCGCAGGTGCTGGCCAGCCGGCACTGCGCGAGGATCCTGACCCGGCCCGGTGCCCGGAAAGTGATGGGTGAGCTGGGACAGGATGCGAAGAATATCTATGCGCCGGACAGCCCGGTGAAGATCATCACGGAGGGGCTTGCCGCGGATCGGGTGCTGGAGGACGGCGAGACGGTTTCACTGGGGAAAGAGAAGGTGATGGCGCTGGTTACACCGGGGCATACGGACTGCTCGATGAGCTATCTGCTGGAGCCGGCGGGGCTGCTGTTCACCAGTGAAAGCACGGGTATTCTGGAGGGGAAGGATTATGTGCACACGCCCTGCCTGAAGAGTTTCCTTCAGGCGGTGAACGTATCCATGCCCAGATGCCGGGCGGTGAATCCCCGGCATATCTGTCTGCCGCACTTCGGCATGATTCCCGATTCCTTCGTGCGCAGGTACTGGGACATGTTTGCCGAGGAGTGCGCCAGCAAGACCCGTTTTGTGGACGGGATGGTTCAGCGCGGCTTCGGCCGGGAAGAAATACTGGATGTCTATATGGAGCGGTACTGGACGCCGTTAAAGGCAATGGAGCAGCCGAAGGAAGCCTTCCGGCTGAATTCCGGCTATATCCTGGACACGCTTCTGCGGGAAAGGGAAGATCTGCTGGCAGTGCTGGAGTGCTGAGCGGGTTCGACTTCCGCCGGGGTTGCCTCTGCGCCCGCGGAACAGCGCCGATGGGTGCGGCGAAGAGGCGAAGATAAAGAAGGGAGATTTCCGATGGCATTTGATGCGGAAAAGGTGAAAAACGATATCGTCCGGTGGATCCGGGAATGGTTTGAGGAGAATGGAAAGGGCTGCCCGGCGGTCATCGGTCTGTCCGGCGGCAAGGACAGCTCCATTGTCGCCGCTCTGTGCGTGGAGGCGCTGGGGGCGGATCGGGTTTTCGGCGTCATGATGCCCAACGGGAAGCAGTTTGATATCGATGTGTCCCATGCGTTGGCGGAGCATCTGGGCATTCGGGCCATCGTCTTCAATATCCGGGACGCCTACGATGGCGTGGTGGGCGAGCTGATGAAGCATTTCGACGAATTCTCGGCCCAGGCAAAAACCAATCTGCCGCCCCGGCTGCGGATGGCGGTGCTCTATGCTGTGTCCCAGAACATCGGCGGCCGGGTGGCCAACACCTGCAACCTGTCCGAGGACTGGGTGGGATACAACACGAAGTACGGCGACGGCGCCGGCGACTTCAGTCCGCTGTCGAAGCTGACGGTACAGGAAGTCAAGGCCGTGGGCCGCGCCTTGGGCCTTCCGCCCATGTTCGTGGACAAGGTGCCCATCGACGGCCTGCAAGCGAAGACCGATGAGGACAACCTGGGCTTCACCTACACGGTGCTCGACCGTTACATCCGGGAGGGCGTCTGCGAGGATGAGGAGATCCACAGAAAGATCGACGAGAAGCACAGGGCAAATCTGTTCAAGTTGCAGCCCATGCCCTGCTTCCCGTATGAGGGAGCGTAATCCCGGCGGGATGGGGGAGGGGAGCCTTCGACAGAGGAATCGGCGTGAGCCGGACCGCGGCGGATTCTGTCCGGTAAAATGAACAAAGCATATTCCGTGGTAAAAACCACGGAAATGACAGTTGCGGAGTGGTATGGTATGGATAAGAACCTGATTGATCGCATTAATGAACTGGCCCATAAAAAGAAGGCGGAAGGGCTCACCGAAGAGGAGCAGCTGGAGCAGGCCAGCCTGCGGGCACAGTATCTGGAACAGTTCCGGAAGAACTTCCGGGCACAGCTGGACAACGTCCGGTTCGTGGAAGACCTGAGCGAAGAGGAGTTGGCGGCCATGCAGAGAGAAAAGTCCCGGCGGAACAGCTGAGGAACAAGAAACGGTTGACATCCCGACGGTTTCGGTTCACTATATACGCAGACAGCATCAACAATTAAAGGAGCGTTGAATCATGAGAGAAGTATATCTGGATTATTCCGCGACGACGCCGGTAAAACAGGAAGTTGTCAACGAAATGGTCCCCTATTATACGGAGACGTTCGGCAATCCGTCCAGCCTTTACGGCCCCGGCCTGAAGGTGAAGGAAGGCCTGACCCGGGCCCGTCGGCAGGTGGCGGATCTGATCGGGGCAGAGGAGAAGGAGGTCTTCTTCACCTCCTGCGGAACCGAGGCGGACAACTGGGTTCTGGAGGGGGTTGCGGATCAGCTGAAGGACAAAGGCGACCACATCATTACGACCAAAATTGAGCACCATGCCATCATCCACACCTGTATGTATCTGCAGAAATATCATGGGGTGGAGGTCACTTACCTGGATGTGGACGAGGAAGGCTTCGTCTCGCCGGAAGATCTGGAGGCGGCCATCACGGACAAGACCATTCTGATCAGCATCATGATGGTGAATAATGAGATCGGTACTCTGGAGCCCATTAAGGAACTTGCTGCGGTGGCGAAGAAACACGGCATCCTGTTTCATACCGATGCGGTGCAGGCTCTGGGCAATGTGCCCATCGACGTGAAGGAACTGGGCGTGGACTTCCTCTCCATGTCGGCGCACAAGATCTATGGGCCCAAGGGCATCGGCGCGCTGTATATGAGAAAGGGTATCATGCTGCCCAGCTTTGTTCACGGCGGAGCTCAGGAAAACCGCAGGAGAGCAGGTACCGAGAATACGGCCGGCATCGTCGGCTTCGGCAGGGCGGCGGAAATCGCAAAGGACGGTCTGGAGGAGCACATCGCCCACTCCCGGAAGATGAGGCAGTACCTTTGGGATCGGATTCAGGAAAAGATTGAAGACGTCCGGCTTAACGGACCGGCGGACTTTGACCGCCGGCACCCGGGCAATCTGAACGTCTCTTTCCGCTACATTGAAGGGGAGTCGATCATGCTGATGCTGGACGGTAAGGGCATCTGCGTTTCCACCGGATCCGCCTGTTCGTCAGGTTCACTGGACATTTCCCATGTTCTGGCGGCGATCAACGTCCCCATGACGATCATCAACGGCACCGTCCGGTTCACCGTGGGCGACTTTACGACAACGGAAGACATTGACTACACGGTGGAGGTTCTGCAGAAAGTTGTGGAAACACTTCGCAATTTATCGCCGATCACCGGCAGGGAAGGATGGTAAAGTATGGCATTATATAACGATACCGTAATGGAACATTTCATGAATCCCCACAATGTGGGAGAGATTGAAAACCCCTCAGGCAAGGGCATCTACGGCAGTCCGGTCTGCGGCGACATGATGCAGGTCACGATCGATGTGGATGAGAACGACGTCATCACCGACGCCAAGTTCAAGACCTTCGGCTGCGGAAGCGCCATCGCGTCCTCCAGCATGGCTACGGACATGATCATCGGCATGACCGTGGAGGAGGCGCTGGATGTCTCCAATAAGAAGATTGTCGAGGAGCTGGGCGGGCTGCCGGCCGTGAAAATCCACTGCAGCGTTCTGGCCGAGCATGCCATCAAAAACGCCATCTACGACTACGCCAAGAAGGCCGGCAAAACCTACGCTGCCCTGGAAGGCTACAATCCCATCGAAGACAGCGAAGAGGACGACCACCACGATATCCCTGCGCAGGAGTAGTTTCACTTCCTCCTCCGCACACGATGCACGAGTACTTCTCCTTTGCTCCTTTGCAATGGACATTTGACCGGAAGAGTGATCCGGCCGTAAGGCCATTCGCCAGACCGGCATGCTGATCTCCGGACAGAGCGTGGGGAGGATTAAGAAAAGAGACTGCCGAAACAGTCTCTTTTTTCTGGCTTGGATTGCCTTGGGTTCAGGATACTGATTATACGAGGCCCTGTTCCATCATTGCCGCAGCAACCTTTTCGAATCCGGCGATGTTTCCGCCCTGGACGAGCAGGTTCTTGTTGCCGTAGTATTTCTCGGCAGCGGCAGCACTGTTCTTGTAGATATTGATCATGATCTGGTGCAGCTGATCATAGACGTCCTGGTGCTGATATACGGTGTGGCTGGCATTCTGTCCCATTTCGATGCAGGAGCAGGCAACGCCGCCGGCGTTCGCCGCTTTGGCGGATCCTACTGCGGTTTCATTCTCGATGAGATACTGCAACGCGTCGTTGGTTGTCGGCATATTGGCGCCTTCGCAGTAGAACTTGCAGCCGCCTTCGACGATCT
>JAUNRL010000169.1 GCA_030535715.1 Bacillota bacterium | reverse complement strand
AAAACTGGACGGATGTATCCGGTTTTCTCGTGGCGGATCCCCGGATTGTGGAGAACCCGAAATCCATCGAGCAGATTTCCTACAAGGAATTGCGTGAACTGGCCTACATGGGCGCTTCGGTGCTGCACGAGGAGGCGATCTACCCGGCGAAGGTGGCCGGCATTCCCATCAATATCCGGAATACCAACCGGCCTCAGGATCCGGGAACCATGATCACGGCGGAACCGGCCCGGCTGGATGAGGGACAGATCATCTCCGGCATCGCCGGGAGCAAGGACTTCACCTCCATCACCATCTACAGCAGTCACATGATCGGACAGAAGGGCTTCATTCGGCGGATGGCAGCTATTCTGGAGGATCACGATGTGACCATCGAGCACATCCCCAGCGGAATCGATACGGTGTCCGTCATCGTGTACAACCATATGATTGACGGCAAGCTGGATGATATTCTGGAGGAATTTGAACGGCAGCTGAAACCGGATGCCATGGACGTGCAGAGCGATCTGGCGCTCATCGCCACGGTCGGCGCCGGGATGGCCTCCCGAAAAGGAACGTCCGCCAGGCTGTTCACCGCGCTGGCGCAGGCGGACATCAACATTCAGATGATCGATCAGGGCTCCAGCGAGATGAATATCATCGTCGGCGTGGACAGCGCGGACTTCGAGAGGGCAGTTCGGGCGATTTATCGCGCATTTATTTCTGAAGATTAATCGAAGAATGAAGGAATACGAAGATTAAGGAAAAAGGTGGAAATATCCGGTAATCTGTTATATAATAGAAATGATTATGGGTACTGCATCGTTCTTCGGAGGAAGAGGGATGCGGATTTATGCCATGCAAAAACAACGAAGAATCCGGATTTTTAACCATGTTCATACAGGGAGGGTAATATGTTTTGTAAACATTGCGGAAGTCAGATAGCTGATGATGCGATTTTCTGCAGCCACTGCGGAACGAAGCTGATTGAGGATGCCGCGCCGGATCCGGCGGTCAGCGCGCCCGCGGAGCCGGAATCAGTGCAGCAAAACGCAGAGCCGCAGAGCATGGCAGCTCCCGCGCGTATGCCGGCGGCGTCAGCCTCCGTAGAGGCCGCCCAGGAACCGGAAGTGCCGAGAAAACCATTCCTGGAGGGAATGTCCTTTGACGTTTCAGAGTATCCGGACAACCGCGTGGTGGAAAAAACAGAAGATATAGATTTTAACTGGAACCTGGATCCTGATGATATTCCGGAGCTGCGGGTGAAGATCGCCAGAGAGGCGCAGCAGAGGCAGGCTGCGCCGGCGAAGGAGCCGGAAACCAGCCGGGTATCCGAGATTTTCGACCGGGTGGTTCCCGCGCAGGAAGCCAGAAACGCCGTCCCGACGGATGCGGCCAGCGAAGCGGCGGGGAAAGTCGGACAGGTCGCGCAGCTGAATACGTTCAACGAGAAGAATGCAGCGTTCCAGAAGCTGCTGGATAGAGAGCTGGCAAAGGTCAGAGACGCCGGGACAATCGGCAGGGAACAGGTGGCGGCCGATGAGGCGGCCTCCAGACGGTTCGCGTCCCGTGAGGAAGAGATGACCATGGATGACTTCCTGGAGAGGGAAGGCATTGTGAAACGGTACGAGCCTCAGGAGATTCAGTCCGATCTGCTGGATCGGATTGACGCATTGGAAAAGAAGAAGGCTCAGCAGAGGGAAGAAGAAGAAGCCCGCATGAAAGCGCTGGAAGAGGCCAGAGCGGAAGCTCTCGTGAAGAAGCGGAAAGAGCGGGAACAACGCAACGCCGAGCTGGAAGCCAGAGCCGCCGCGGCGGAGGAAATCCGTCAGGCTGAGCAGGCGCAGATTCAGCGCATGACAGAACAGGACGTGAAGAAAAAGGCGGAGCAGGACGCGGCAAGGCTGGAAGCTTTGGCCAGAAAGAAAGCTGAAGAAGAGGCCAGAGCAGCGATGGAGCAGCGTCGGCTGACCGCGGAGGCCGCCAGACAGAAGGCGGAAGAGGCTCGCGCGAAAGTGGAAGCGGAAGCACGGGTGAAAGCGGAAGCGGAGGCTCGCCGTCAGGCTGAGGAGCAGGCGCGTCTGGAAGCGGAAGCGGAGTTGAAGGCAGCTGAGGAGGCAGCCAGAATCCGCGCTCAGAGAGAAGCAGCCATGGCCGCGCGTGAAGAGGCCGCGCTGAAGGCAGCTCAGGAAAGACGCCGCCGCGAGGCGGAAATTGCCCGCCTGAAGGCGGAAGCGGAGGCCAAGCAGAAGGCCAGAGCACGGAGTTCCGCGGCGATCGTTGATCAGGCACAGGAAGTCCGCGCGCAGACCGCGAAAATGCGTGAGGAGGAAGAAAAAAAGATCAGAGCCGCACTGGCGGGAATTCGGGGCGGCAGGTTTTCCGATACCCTTTCGACAACGGTAAAGAAAGAAACGGAACCGGCAGCGGCGCCGGAGTCGGAAGA
This sequence comes from Bacillota bacterium, assembly GCA_030535715.1. Taxonomy (GTDB): domain Bacteria; phylum Bacillota; class Clostridia; order Peptostreptococcales; family Anaerovoracaceae; genus Lentihominibacter. Next base: position 88 of record JAUNRL010000169.1, on the reverse strand, counting down.
ACAGACGATGAAAATTCCGGAGCCGGTCATTGAACCGGTGCAGCCGGTGGAGGAAATCCTGGTGCAGTCGGTGGAAGCCGCTCCTGTT
>JAUNRL010000168.1 GCA_030535715.1 Bacillota bacterium | reverse complement strand
GACGAACTCTGGCCACCTTGCGAAGAGCCGAATTCGGCTTCTTCGGGGTAACCGTTTTGACGGAAGTGCACACACCGCGCTTCTGCGGGGAGTTGACGTTGGTCGCCGTTCTCCGCAGGGAGTTCATCCCCTTGTTCAGCGCCGGCGCAGTGGACTTCCTCTCACTGCTGGTTCTGCCCTGACGTACTAATTGGTTAATTGTAGGCATCCTTCGTCTCCTTTCTTATAGATTTCATTCAAACTGCGGACCCGAAGAGCCCACAGCCGTTTGCCATTCTATCATTACCCTCCCCGCTGTGTCAACGGGAAATATCCGGCGGATCTCACATGAGCTCCGCGTCCTCGGTGATGTCGACCTCCGCCGCAAAGGCATCCTCGCTGGCGTATTCCGTCGCCGCAGCCAGGTCATTCACCGTCGCCATTTCCGGTGCGATTCCGTCGAATTCCTCCGCTTGCGCGGCCGCTTCCGCTGCCGCCGCTTCGGCCTCGGCCTCCGCCATAGCCTCGGCCTCTTCGATGGCCCGCTTCTGCTCCAGGTATTCCTCGATCAGCGGCAGGTTGACGCCGTAATCCAGATCAATGCTGCGGTACTTCTTCATGCCGGTTCCTGCCGGAATCAACTTGCCGATGATGACGTTTTCCTTCAGGCCTTCCAGATGGTCGGTCTTGCCTTTGATCGCCGCATCGGTCAGTACCCGGGTGGTTTCCTGGAAGGAAGCCGCCGACAGGAAGGAGCTGGTCGCCAGGGAAGCCTTGGTGATGCCCAGAAGAATCCGTTCGTATTCCGCGGGCACGCCTCCGGCCGCTTCCACGGCCTCGTTGGCTTCTTCCACCTCGAATTTGCTGTACTGACCGCCGGGCAACAGTCCCGTGTCTCCGGGATCGCTGACTTTGACTTTGGACAGCATCTGGCCGACGATGACCTCGATGTGCTTGTCGTTGATATCTACACCCTGGTTCTTATATACCCGCTGCACTTCCTTGAGCAGATACTGGTATACGCCGTCCACACCGTTGAGCCGGAGAATATCCTTCGGATCCAGCGGTCCGCTGGTGATGTTGGAACCGGCGGTAACGTAATCTCCCTCCTCGACGCAGATCCGCGCACCGTAGGGAATCTCGTAAACCGTTTCCTCTTCGCCTCTGACAACGATTTCGGTCTTGTTGTCCGCCATAGACTCGATGGACACGACCGTGCCGTCGGCTTCGCAGATCTGGGCCAGGCCCTTGGGCTTTCTTGCCTCGAAGAGTTCCTCGACTCTGGGCAGACCCTGGGTGATGTCGGATCCCGCGACGCCGCCGGTGTGGAAGGTCCGCATGGTCAGCTGGGTGCCCGGCTCACCGATGGATTGAGCCGCCTGGATGCCGACCGCCTCACCGATGTTGACGCTCTCGCCTGTGGCCAGATTACGGCCGTAGCACTTGGCGCAGACACCGCTCCTACTCTGGCAGGTCATGACCGAACGGATCGCAACGCTCTTGATGCCGGCCGTCTCGATGACTTCCGCCGCATCCTCGCTGATCTCTTCATCCTGCTCGACAATCAGCTCGCCGGTTTCGGGATGCACGATGTCGTTCAACGCTGTTCTGCCGACGATCCGGTCTCTCAACTTCTCGATGCTCTCTCCATCAGCGTTGAACTCGCTGACTTCAATACCCTCGTAGGTTCCGCAGTCGTCTTCGCGGACAATCACGTTGTGAGAAACGTCCACCAGACGACGGGTCAGATAACCGGAGTCCGCCGTACGCAGGGCGGTATCGGCCAGACCCTTTCTGGCGCCGTTGGAGGACAGGAAGTATTCCAGTACCGACAGGCCTTCCCGGAAGTTGGCCTTGATCGGGATCTCAATGGTCTTGCCGGTGGCGTTGGCCATCAGACCACGCATGCCACCGATCTGGGAGATCTGCTTTTTGTTACCTCTCGCGCCGGAGTTGGCCATGATGAACATGTTGTTCAGGGAGCCCAGGTTGTCCATCAGGGCATCGGCCACATCGTCTGTGGTCTTCTTCCAGATGTCGATAACCCGCTCGTACCGTTCCCGGTCGGACACCAGTCCGCTCCGGTACGCCATGTCATATTTCTCAACCTCCGCCTCGGATGCGGCGATGATCTCTTCCTTGGCTTTCGGAATCTCCATATCGGAGACACTGATGGTGATCGCCGCCTTGGTGGAGTAGTGATATCCCATATCCTTGATGTAGTCCAGCATCAGGACGGTCTTCGTGTTGCCGTGGACGCGGTAGCACCGGTCGATGATCCGGCCCAGCGCCTTCTTGTCGCAGAGGAAGTCGATCTCCAAAGAATAAGGATCGGCGTTCCGGTCGGGAACGAAGCCCAGATCCTGCGGGATCTGCTGGTTAAAGATAAACCGCCCGACAGTGGACTCGACCAGCTTGCCGGTTTTGTCCCCGCTGCCAGCGAATATCCTTACTTTGACCTTCGCGTGGATGCCTACCTTGCCGGTCTCGTAGGCCATAAGCATCTCTTCGATGTCTGTAAAGATCTTGCCGTCGCCCCGGTCGGCCGG
>JAUNRL010000021.1:6359-11429 GCA_030535715.1 Bacillota bacterium | reverse complement strand
CCCGTCGGTTTCCTCACAAACCCAACGCGGGCGTTTTTGTCCTTGACGTTGACATGGCCCTGCGATATAATTATTGAGCGGCTTTATGAATAAGTGAACGAAAAGAGCAGATACTGCTCTGATTTTGAGTTAAACGGAGGACTGGAAAATGAGAGTAAAGGTGACACTGGCATGCACCGAATGCAAGCAGAGAAATTACAACACGATCAAGAACAAAAAGAATGATCCGGACCGTATTGAGATGAACAAATACTGCCCGTTCTGCAGAAAGCATACGCTCCATAAGGAGACGAAGTAACAGGAATCAGGCGTGGAACCACCACGGACTGTAGAATTGACCGGACAGGGGATCGAACCGGACTGGGAAAATGACCAGCGAGGGGAGCGTCCGGCTGAACAGCGGTTGAATTAGGAGATCATAAATGGCGAAAAAGAACAGGCCCGAGACCCTGAAGAACCAGGGAAAGGATACGGGCAAGAAAAAGGAAAAGACCCGGGCGGTTGCGATGGCGGAAAGCCGCGCGAAGCAGAGCCGGAACAAGTCCGGGCAGCAGAAAAAGAAGGAAAGAGGCAGCATCAAGGAGTACTTCAAGGGTGTTCGCCTGGAAATGAAGAAAGTGGTATGGCCCACCCGGAAGGAACTGGGCGCCTATACTGCGGTCGTTCTGGCGACCTGCGCCGCTTTCGCGCTGCTGTTCTGGGGTGTTGATTCCGGCGTACTGGCTGCGATCAAGGCAATCTGCTTCTAAAGGTGCTGAGCATGTGTGAGAATAAAGAACCGAAAAAACTGGACCTAGAGGGACTGGAAGGACTCAGAGGTGACGGTGAAGCCAAGTGGTATGTGGTACACACCTATTCCGGTCACGAAAACAAGGTCAAAGTCAACATAGAAAAACTCGTGGAAAACCGCGGGATGCAGGATCTCGTTCTGGAGGTTGTGGTTCCCACGGAAGACATCGTCGAGATGAAGGGCGGCCAGCGGAAGATCAAGACCAAGAAGATGTTTCCCGGCTATGTGCTGGTCAAGATGATCGTGACCAATGAGTCCTGGTACCTGGTGCGGAACACGCAGGGTGTCACCGGGTTCGTAGGTCACGGCTCCGATCCGATTCCCCTGACGCTGGAGGAAGTCCGGCGCATGGGCATCGAAAAGATCTACATTGATCTGGATATTCATATCGGAGACACCATCAAGGTCATCAACGGTCCCTTCGAGAATTTCATGGGTACGGTAGAGGAAGTCAACATGGAGAAGCAGATCCTGCGGGCACGCGTTTCCATGTTTGGACGGGACACTCCGGTAGAATTGGATTTCTCTCAGGTGGACAAGCTGGACTAAGTGATCCGGACAGGCACGCGTAACCGGCAGGTCTGCGCCCGGCGGGCGGCATGAGAGAATCGTTTCTATATAAATCAGGAAGAAAGGAGGACATTCGATGGCTAAAAAGATCGCAGGCTATATCAAGCTTCAGATTCCTGCGGGACAGGCGAACCCGGCACCTCCGGTTGGACCGGCACTCGGCCAGCACGGTGTCAACATCATGGACTTCTGCAAGCAGTTCAACGCTAAGACCCAGGATCAGCCGGGCATGATCATCCCTGTTGTCATCACCGTATACGCGGATCACAGTTTCTCGTTCATCACGAAGACTCCGCCGGCAGCCGTTCTGCTGAAGAAGGCAGCGGGTCTGGATTCCGCATCCGGTGAGCCGAACAAGACCAAGGTCGCAACGCTGACCCGTACACAGGCGGAAGAGATCGCGAAGATCAAAATGCCCGACCTGAACGCGGCAAATCTCGATTCGGCGACGGAAATGATCAAAGGCACGGCGAGAAGTATGGGAATCATCATTGAAGACTAGAGGACAGTGGGAGATGAAGAACCGCGCATGTCCGCGCGGGGAGTCGACAGAACCACAGAAAGGACAACACAATGCCCAAGAGAGGAAAAACGTACAAAAGCTCCGTAGCGGAGTACGACAAGACAAAGCAGTATGAAGTCGGCGAGGCGATGGAGTTGGTCGTCAAAACCGCCAAAGCCAAGTTCGACGAAACCATCGAAGCCCACTTCCGCATGGGTGTTGATGGAAGACATGCGGATCAGCAGATCCGCGGCGCGATCGTTCTGCCCCACGGAACCGGAAACACTAAGCGTGTTCTGGTATTCGCCAAGGGGCCGAAGGCGACGGAAGCCGAAGAGGCCGGCGCGGATTATGTCGGCGCGGAGGAAATGGCGCAGAAGATTCAGAAAGAAGGCTGGTTCGAATTTGATGCCGTCATCGCCACTCCGGACATGATGAGCGTGGTCGGACGGCTGGGTAAGCTTCTGGGTCCCAAGGGACTCATGCCGAACCCGAAGTCCGGTACGGTGACCATGGATGTTGCCAAGGCAATCCAGGAGACCAAGGCCGGTAAGGTGGAATACCGTCTGGACAAGACCAACATCATCCACTGCCCCATCGGCAAGGCGTCCTTCGGCAGGGAAAAACTCGAGGAAAACTTCGATGCACTGGTTCAGGCCATCATCAAGGCCAAGCCGGCAGCGGCCAAGGGACAGTACATGAAGAGCGTGGTTATCGCATCAACCATGGGCCCCGGAGTTAAGATCAACCCGCAGAAGATCGGCGCGCAGTAAACAGCGGAATCACGGAAATCGAATACAATAACCGTAGACAGCAGGCGGCAATGCCGGAATTATCCGGCTGACCCTTAATCTCCTGCCGAGGTACAATGTAAATATATTGGCCTCGCGGATAGTATGCGAGGCTTTTCTTACGGTATTTGCAGAGTACCTGCTGCAAAGGCAATCCATTGCCTTTGCAGAACCGCCGGAGTACAGATATCCGGGAAAAATCTATGAAAGGAGAAACTCTGAAGAATGAAAGAAGCTTATGTACAGAAGCAGGCTGTCATCGATGAGATCAAAGACAAGTTTGAGCGGGCGGAAAGCGCGGTCGTCATCGACTACATGGGAATCACGGTGGAACAGGCCGATACCATGAGAAAAAAGCTCCGCGAAGCGGAGGTTGACTACACCGTTTATAAGAACACCCTCGTGAAGAGAGCGATTGCCGGGACGGAATACGAAGCCCTTTCCGAGGTTCTGGAAGGACCCAGCGCTTTCGCGTTCAGCTATAGCGATGCGACAGCGCCGGCGAGAGTGCTCAACGAGTCCATCAAGGAATTCAAGAAGATGGAGTTCAAGGGCGGATTCGTGGAAGGCGAGTATTACGACAAGGATGCCATCGTTCAGGTCGCATCGATTCCCTCAAGAGATGTCCTCATCTCCAAGTTCATGGGAAGCATTCAGTCGCCCATTGCCAGCTTTGCCAGAGTCGTTTCCCAGATCGCGGAAGCGAAGGAAGCGTAACATCAGTTAATCACACGTGGAACAAGTAATACGAATAAAAGGAGATAATCATGAATAAGGATCAAATCATTGAAGCCATCAAAGAGATGTCCGTACTGGAACTGAACGAGCTGGTCAAGGCTTGTGAAGAAGAGTTTGGCGTAAGCGCAGCTGCGGGTGTTGCGGTTGTCGCGGCCGAAGGCGGCGCGGCTGAAGCAGAAGAACAGACGGAATTCACCGTCGTGCTGAAGGAGATCGGCGCCGAGAAGATCAAGGTCATCAAGGCGGTCAGAGAGATCACCGGACTGGGCCTGAAGGAAGCCAAGGCGGTCGTCGACGGAGCTCCGTCCCCCGTCAAGGAAGGCATCGAGAAGGCCGAAGCGGAGACCATCAAGAGCCAGCTGGAAGAAGTCGGCGCGGTTGTCGATCTGAAATAATCCGGATCACGGGAACATACAGACTGCTGCTCATCAAACGGGCGGCAGTCTTTTCCATTTTACAATTCCATATATTACCATTTGTGCTACGATAAAAGTGAACAGTATATCATGAGTATTGAGACGGGCAATAGCCTCGCATGAAAGCGTGTATACGGTTGGGCATCACGAAAGCCGGGAACAAGCATTTACGGCTATTTCTGGTCGAGGCAGCACAGTCCTATTCGCGAGGTGTTGCTGCGCAAAAGTCCAAAGCACTGAAACGAGAACTGTATGCGCTAAAGCGTTTACAAGATACCTTCGGGTAGTGACTTTTTCAAAAGCGGAGATTGACACAAACTTTTCTCCCCTCAATATTGATTGCGCGGCCGCAGCAGAGTATAATAAACGAGGTACATACAATCAACATGACACGGAGGGATAATCGCAATGAAAGTATTGGTAATCAACTGCGGAAGCTCGTCACTGAAGTATCAGGTTCTGGACATGACCAACGAAGTGCTGATGTGCAAAGGTCTCGTCGAGAGAATCGGTATGGACGGTTCTGTTATCACCCATGAAAAGATTGGGCAGGACAAGTTCAAGATGGAAACGCCCATGAAGGATCATAAGGACGCCATCAGCATCGTCCTGGATGCCATTCGGGATCCGGATCACGGCGTCGTGAAGGACATGAGCGAAATCGGCGCTGTCGGTCACAGGGTCGTCCATGCCGGTGAGAAGTTTGCCTGTTCTGTCCTCATTACCGACGAAGTCATCAGGGCGCTGGAAGACTGCATCGACCTGGCGCCACTGCACAATCCGCCGAACCTCCTGGGCATCGCTGCCTGCCAAGAACTCATGCCCAACACCCCTATGGTCGGCGTATTCGACACGGCATTCCATCAGACGATGCCTCCCGAATCCTATATCTACGCGATCCCCTATGAATACTATGAGAGGCACGGCATCCGGCGTTACGGCTTCCACGGAACATCCCACAAGTACGTTGCGGAGAGAGCCTCCGACATGCTGAATGTCAATCTGGATGACCTGAAGATTATCACCTGCCACCTGGGCAACGGCGCATCCGTTTCCGCCATCAAGAGAGGCAAGTGCATCGATACATCCATGGGCTTCACCCCGCTGGAAGGTCTGGTCATGGGCACCCGTTCCGGCGACATCGACCCGGCCATTGTCACCTACATCCGCGAGAAGGAGCACCTGGATCAGGGCGTAGTCAACGAGATCCTGAACAAAAAGTCCGGCGTGCTGGGCATCTCCGGTATTTCCAGTGACTTCCGT
>JAUNRL010000021.1:0-6338 GCA_030535715.1 Bacillota bacterium | reverse complement strand
ATCTGGAAGCTGCGGCGGAAGAAGGCAATGAGCGCGCGCTGCTGGCCCTGAAGGTCTTCGCTCACAAAGTCCGCTTCTACATCGGCGCCTATATTGCCGAGATGAACGGTGTGGATGCCATCGTCTTTACGGCGGGTGTCGGTGAGAACGATATCGGTATGCGTGACGTCATCTGCAACGATCTGGGCAACCTGGGCATCAAGCTCGACCTGGTCAAGAACAAGGTTCGCGGCAAGGAGACCATCATTTCTCGCGACGACTCCCGGGTCAAGATCCTGCTGATCCCCACCAACGAGGAGTTCATGATCGCCAGAGACACCTACAACATCGTCAATGCCCTGTAACCACAGACACAGCAGTGACCAGAGAGTGCCGGATTTTCCGACACTCCCTTTTTTGCCCAAAAGTTGCCAAAAAAGTAGTTGACACGGACGAAGCCCGCAATGTATAATTTACTGCGTTGCGAAATCAATTACGTTTACACGAAGAAATAAGCGAGGTGTAGTCATGGCAGTACCTAAGAGAAAAACATCAAAAGCAAAGACCAAGCAGAGAAAGGCAGCCAACATGAAAATGAAGGCTCCGGGCCTTTCCATTTGCCCGCAGTGCCACGAGCCCAAACTCCCGCATAGAGTGTGCCCGAATTGCAACTATTACGACGGCAAGGATGTAATGGCGGAGGCATAAGACGGACAAGCGTCCGAAATGAACCTGAAGAGAAACTGTTGAGCATATACGCCCGGCAGTTTTTTCATTGTCTGACAGATTCGTCCATCTGAGAGATGAAACTTATACAATCATATTGTACAGCCGGGCAAGTGATGCAACCTCTGTACCGGAGCCACTCCGACAACTGTTCCAGACAACTATTCACAAGCCAAAATGGGATCCTCACACGCGCGAAGATCCCACTTTATTGTTGTGTTTGATTTACCAGATCTGATGACGCTGATGCCCTCGCCGGCAGACGCCGGAAGTTGCCCGGCAGTTCGGCCTGTGCTGGCACTCACGCCCACGAAAAAAGCCTAATCCGGCAGGCTCTCCAGCAGCTGCTCCGCGATCTGAACCGCGTTGGTCGCCGCTCCCTTGCGGATGTTGTCCGCCACCACCCAGATATTGATGCCGTTGTCCACGGAGAAATCCCGGCGGATCCGGCCGATGTAAACCTCGTCGGTGCCGGCGGCGTCCCGGGCCAGAGGATAGACGTTGTGCTCCACATCATCCTGCACCACGATGCCCGGGGAATTGCGGAACAGCTCCACGATATCCGAAAGCGCGAAAGGTTTCTCCAGTTCCACATTGATGGATTCACTGTGGGAATCAAAGACCGGAACCCGAACCGTGGTGGCAGTGACCTTGATGTCATCGTCGCCCAGGATCTTATGGGTTTCGTTGATCATCTTCATTTCTTCCTTGGTGTAGCCGTTGTCCAGGAACACGTCAATATGAGGCAGGCAGTTGCCCGCGATGGGATGGGCATAGGCCTGAAGATGGGAATCATCTCCGGCCAGGCCGTTCTTCAGATCGTGGATACCCTTCATGCCGGAACCGGAAACCGCCTGATAGGTGGAGTAGACCACCCGCTTGATTCCGTACTTGTCCTGAAGCGGCTTCAAGGCCACCATGGCCTGAATGGTGGAGCAGTTGGGGTTGGCGATGATGCCTTTGTTCCAGCTGATATCCTGGGGATTGACTTCGGGGACTACAAGAGGCACGTCCTTCTCCATCCGCCACTGGCTGCTGTTATCCACGACAGTCACGCCATGAGCCGCCGCGATGGGCGCGAACTTCGCGCTGGTGCCGCCGCCCGCGCTGAACAGAGCGATATCGATGGGTTTGTCAAAGGAGTGCTCGGTCAGCTCCTCCACGATATATGTCTTGCCTTTGAACTTGACCTCCTTGCCGGCAGAGCGGCTGGACGCCATCAGATACAGGTTTTCAAAAGGGAAATTTCTCTCTTCCAGAACCTTCAGGAACGTCGTTCCAACAACGCCCGTGGCCCCTACAACAGCAACATTCGGTTTTCTTTTCATGTTTCTGCACCTCCGTTTTTGTACAGCAATCATTCTACAACCAACACAACGGAATGTCAAAGGCAATCCCGAAGGAGACGCTTCTGCATATGCACAGGATCCTTATCCGCATGGATAGGCAACACCTCTGAAGTGAACATCCACGCAACCTTCACATGGAAATTATTGACCATTCTCTGCCGCGCTCTAGAATTCCAGAAAACAACATTATCGGAATTATAAGGAGATTGAGAGAAAAATTACTTGCCACTGGGTGACGAAACTTATGCAATCATATTGAACAGCCTCATCCGCTACTGGGCCGTCATCGCTGACGCAGAAGGTTATCTGAGCCGGTATTCCGCCAGCATGTTTTCCCTGGCGGTCATTCTCCTGTGCATATGTCTCCTCCGCCTGCTTGACCGGGCGAAGCCGCTGCAGGCCGTCCTGCGGTTCTTTGGCCGCCACTCCTTGGAACTGTACCTGCTCCATGTGGCCATGTGGGGTTTCTTCGGCGCCCTGAGCGTTGAAATGTTTCGGGCTTCCCGCTTCTTCACCATGCTCGGCCTCGCCGTTATCCTGGCGCCTCTGCTGAAGCTCCTGACCGGCCGATTTTCTTTGAAGAAACCGGCTCCGCATGGTAAAATAGAATCGCAGTAATCAACAGGGAACAACGGGGAGGGAAGAGCATGAACCCGATCATAAAAAGGCAGCCCGTCATCACACTGATTCTTGCGCTGATCGCAGGCCTTGCCTGTCTGGCCTTTGCCACCCAGACGGTCAGTGCCGAAACGACAGCCGACGAAGCCATCTGTGACAGTACGGTTGGCGTTCAGGATAACCAGGAACAGCCCCCCACCGACCAGACCGCTACCGAACCCACCCAGCCGCCGGCTCCGCCCGAGGGCTGGCAGATTTCAGGCGGCGTGAAGTACTATTACCAGAACGGCGTGCCCCTCAAAGGGCGGCACAGAATCGACAGCATCTGGTATGACTTCAACCAGAATACCGGCGCCCTCACGCGAACCATCGGCGACGACATGGACATGAAGGCCCAGTCTTACAAAAGCAAGAAAAAAATGCTGATTCTGGTCAGCTACAGCAAGCATCGGTTCCGGGTCTATAAGGGCAAGAAGAATAAGTGGAAGCGCATTAAGGACTGGAAATGCACCATGGGCGCACGTTCGACCCCGACGCCCCGCGGCACCTACACCGTCAAGGGCAAGGGCAAGTACTTCAACACCGAGCACGGTTACCGCTGCTGGTACTGGACTCAGTTCAAAGGCAACTATCTCATTCACAGTATCGTTTATCACAAGAGCAGCCGGCCTTCCCGCGCGGCGGACAGCCGCCTGGGCATCAACGCCTCCCACGGCTGCATCCGTCTGGCGACCAAAAACGCCAAATGGGTTAACCGCAAAGTGCCCAGAGTGACGAAAGTGGTGATTTACTGTTCAACGAAAGGCAATCCCGAGCCATGCAGCAAGTGACCCCGACCATCACCCAGACCACAGAAGGAGCGCGCATCCGCCGCATCGCGGACATGGCGTTCCTTTTTGCGCTTGGACTGTATATCCTGTATATCGACATCACCAAGACGACGATGCAGTTGGAGCTGCCCGAGAACCCGGAGCGGTACCTGCTGGGCCTGCTCGCGGCTATCGCCGTCATCCGGTTGACCGCAGAACAGACGGACCGGCGCAGGCATCTGACCTTCACCATCGCCGGTCTGGCGATCCTCGCCGTCTATGTTCTCATCTTCCGGGAAAACCACAGCCTGACTCCGCTGTTCATCGGCGTCATGACCATCGGCTGCCTCGGCATTCATTACGACAGGATCCTGAAGACGTACATCGCCGCGGCTTCCACCGTGATCCTTTCGGCCATATTCATGGCCTGGATCGGCGCCATCGAAAACTTCGTCTACATCCGGGAGCTCACCATCCGCAGCTCCTGGGGCATCAAGTATCCCACGGATATGATGTCCCTGCTGTTTTTCCTGCTGATGGCCCTCTGGATCGTCTGCCGCAAGCAGGATGACCTCTGGTTCCTCGTGCCGGCAGGCATCCTGCTGATCATGTCCTGGGCCGTCGCCGACAGCCGCACCGGCATGATGTGCGACGTCTGCGTGATCATCGTCCTGCTGATCAGCTATGCCCTGAGCCGCCGGGAACTGCCCCAGCTTCGCAAACTGATCGGTATCCTGGCCTGCGTTGCCTTTCCCTTGTTTACGGTCTTCTCCGGCGGCCTGCTGTGGGCCTACCGTCACGGCAACGCTCTGGCGATCCGAGCCAACGGCTATATGTCCGATCGGCTCAGCCTCTCCAGCGACGCCCTGGACAAGTACGGCATCACGCTGCTGGGCAAACAGGTGAAACAGGTGGGGTGGGGCGGCTCCACCTTCGACAAGCCGGACTACGCCTTCGTGGACATCAGCTACATTTTGATCCTGCTCAGCTTCGGCATCGTCGGCCTGCTGCTGATCAACATCCTCTGGGTTTGGATGACCCGCCGGGCGTACCGGCTGGGGGATATGCGCCTGATGCTGGCGCTGGCCCTGATCGCCTTTAATGCGGCGACCGAACACCACATCACCCAGATCAACTACGATATCTTCCTGGTCCTGCCCCTGTCGGTTCTGGCTCTGCCGGTTCCCGAGGGAGCAAAGGCAATCCAGCCTGCCCCTCGTCCTCCGGGATGGGGGAAGGCGGCGGCTGCCCGGATCATCATCGCAGGAGCCCTTTACGGGGCAGCCCTGGCCGGACTTCTCGTCATGCTTCCGGCAGCACGGACCATCACGGCCCTCACCGGCATCGCCGATGCCGCCTCGGGCCGCCGGATCCTCTTCTTATTTTGCGCGGCGCTGATCTGGCTGACCCTTTCGGCGGCCTTTTCCCTGTACCGGCTCCTCACCCGGAAGCTGACCGGGAAAGCCATCGGCAGGAACCGGACTATGCTTCAGCTGTCCGCGGTGATTCTCTTCGCCATCGTCCTGTGCACCGGCACCATCGTGGGCAGCCGGATCCTCGGCCAGGGCATGGAGAAGGAGGCCGCGCTGATGGAAACGGAGAGCCCGGCCGTCAAAACGGCCCTGTCCAACGGCAAAGGACGGCTTTACGTCACGGATCTGCCCTCTCTGTACCGCAGGGAATTCAGCGGCATCCGCTCGGGTCTGTACAACGGAGAGGAACTGGGCAAATTCAACGACACCTCCATCTTGATGGCCAAAGACACGGATTCCCCACCGCTCTTTGACAGCGGATTCCTCTATACGCCCATCTCCGATCGGCATGCCCTGTTCACCAATGACCAGCAGGTGATCAAAGCGCTGAAGGACGGCGGATACCACCCCACCGGGTATTACCCCGGCCGTCTGGACGTGGACATGGCCGAGGAGGCGGAACTGAACGAGCGGCACCTGGAGGAGGACGGCAGCATCGTGCTGCACGGGGAGGAGGAGACCCTGAAAAAAGGCCCCCGGGCCAACCTGCGAGAGGGCCGGTACACCTTCACGGTGGATCTTTCGCTGCCGAAGCAGGATAAGACGGCCAGCGCCTCCGGCCGGGAGCCGGTCTGCACCGTCAAAGCGGACTGCCGGGAGGGCAGGGATGTGCTCTTCGAGACTCCGGTCTATGCCAGTGACTTCGATCAGAAAGGCAACTGCCACTTCACCGCAACCCTGAACATCCCCGACTCGGTCAAAACCAACATCAAGGTTCTTCCCGCGGATGACCACACGGTCATCGTCCGCGGCATGAGCTGCCAGAAGACGCCGGAATACGATGTCCACAGCATCTACAACGCCGACCGGGTCAGGATCTGGGAGGAGTACTACGACCTGGACGGCAACCCGGATCCGGGGGACAGGGGATATGTGGCGACGAAGCTGGGTTACGATGAGCGGGGGAACATCAACCGGGAAGAATTCTATGACGAGAACCGGGAGAAGGTGATCGGAGCGCTGGGATGCGCGGAGCTGCGGAGAACCTTCAACGACCTGAACCAGGACATCCGGGACGAATACTATGGCCTGGACGGGAAGCAGATGACAAGGCCGCCCGGTCAGGCAGCGACGGAGTTCGGCTACGATGACATGAATCGCCAGACAGACTTACGGTACTACGATATCCACAATAAACCGGTCATGATCGGCGGAGAGGACTGGGGTGGATATCAGCAGATCAAACGTATATTTGATGACGGCTGGACCATCCTGCGGGAGGACTTCCTTGACAGTAACGGCAAGCCGGTCATGACCAGAGATGGATACGCCTCCCGAGAGCTGGTGTATGATGAATATGGGAACTTTACCGGGTATCGGTTCTA
>JAUNRL010000167.1 GCA_030535715.1 Bacillota bacterium | reverse complement strand
CTCCTCAAATTCCGCAGAACGCCCGCAGGATGGAGAGGCCCGCTTCGCCGCTCTTCTCCGGGTGGAACTGACAGCCGATAACGTTGCCTTTGCGAACGGCAGCCGTCAGCGGGATGCCATAATCCGTTACAGCGATGGTGGATTCTTCGCACTCCGCGGCGTAGAAGGAATGGACGAAATACACATGGGTTCCCTCGCCGATGTAGCGAAACAGAGGATCCCTCTCTCCCCGGAACATCAGCTGGTTCCAGCCGATGTGGGGGATCTTCAGGTTCCTGTCCGACGCGCCGGCAATGGGTCTGACCACACCCGGAATCAGCCCCAGGCCCCTGTGCTCGCCGTATTCCAAACTCTGATCAAAAAGCAGCTGCATCCCCAGGCAGATGCCCATGATGGGTTTGCCAGCCGCCGCTTCCCGCCGAACGATCTCCTCCATGCCCGTTTCTCTGAGCTGCCGGGCCGCGTCCGCGAAGGCCCCCACGCCCGGCAGGATCACCTGATCCGCCGCCGCGATCTCCGCCTCGTCCGCGGTTACCGAAGCCTCCACGCCGATGGCGTCCAGAGAACTGCGCAGGGAAAACAGATTTCCCACGCCGTAATCGGTAATGGCCAGCATTTACAGCACCCCCTTCGTGGACGGGATCTCACCCGCAAACGCATCATCGATGGCAACCGCCCGGCGCATGCTTCGCCCGGCGGACTTGAAGGCTCCCTCGATAATGTGGTGGGTATTGATTCCCGCAAGCTTCCGGATGTGCAGCCCGCAGGGGCAGTTTCGTACAAAGGCAACCCAGAACTCCTCCACCAGATCTGTGTCGAAAGTCCCGACCTTTCGCGCCGTCAGGCCCAGATTCAGATTGCAGCTGGCCCGCCCGGAAAAATCCACCGCCGCCAGCACTAGGGTCTCATCCATGGGCAGGATCATATGGCCGTAACGGCAGATCCCTTTTTTGTCCCCCAGCGCCTGCACGAAGGCTTCGCCCAGAGCGATGCCCACGTCCTCCACCGTATGATGGTCGTCCACCCAGGTGTCGCCTTCGGCACTCACCTCCAGGTCAAAGCGGCCATGGGCGGCAAACAGCGTCAGCATGTGATCCAGGAATCCGACGCCCGTGCTCACGCTGCTTCTGCCGCTGCCGTCCAGGTTGATGGACAGGCGGATTTCCGTCTCCGCCGTTTTGCGATTGACTTCTCCGCTTCTCATGTTGTTCTCTCTTTCTGCGTTATGCGCTTCCCGCCGCGGGACACATTCCTGCGGCCATACTCACTCTTCTCTGCTCATGCATGCCGGCCGCTCTCCTCCGCCAGCGCCGCATCGATTTCCTCCATCAACCGCTCCATCTGCGGCCGGCTGCCAATGGTGATCCGGATGTAATCGCTGATCCGCTTCGATCCGAAATGGCGGACCAGAACGCCGTTTGCCTTCAGCATTTCATAGAGTTCCTGTCCGTTCCGCTTTTCATGCCGGGCGAAGACGAAGTTGGCCCGGGAATCGGTCAGGGTGAATCCCCGCCGCGTCAGTTCCCCTTCCGTCCACTGACGGTTCTGCACGATCCGCGCGCAGTTTTCCCTGATCTCCTCCGCCGCCCGAAGGGCGCCGATGCCCGCCGCCTGGGTCATGACGTTAACGTTATAGGGATCGGTAGAATACTTCACCGTATTCAGATCCGCCATGATCGCCGGGCTGCCGATGCCGATGCCCAGCCTTGCGCCGGCCATGGACCAGCCTTTGGAAAAGGTCCGGGTCACCAGCAGGTTCCCATATCTCTTCGTCAGGGGGATAACGCTGCCGGCACCGAAATCTCCGTAGGCTTCGTCAATCACCACCACATGGTCGGGATTGGCCTTCAGAATTTCTTCGATCTGATCCGAGCTCAGCGCGATCCCGGTATTGGCGTTGGGATTGGCCAGGAATACTGTTCCCGTATTCTTCCTGTAGGGCTCCGGATCCACGGTGAAGTCCTCCCGCAGGGGGATCCGGCATACGGGCACCCGTTCCAGTTCGGCGAAGACGGGATAGAACCCGTAGGTGATGTCCGGAAAAAGCGCCGGGCATCCGTCATCGCAGAAAGCCATGAAGGCGAAGTGCAGAATCTCATCGGACCCGTTGGTTACCAGAATCTGCTCCCGATCCGCATCGAAATATCCGGCCAGCGCCTTCGTCAGCTCGGTGCAGTCGGGGTCGCAGTACAGGTGCATCCTCTCTGCCGCCCGCGCCGCGGCCTCGATGGCCGCCCGGGGCGGCGGGAAAGGCGATTCATTGGTGTTAAGCTTCACGTACTGCATATCCCGGGGCTGCTCCCCGGGGGTATAGGCCTGCAGGCCCGCGTATTTGTCACTGAAAAACCGGCTCATCCCTGTTTCTCCCCTTCCGACGCGTTCAGCCAGCTGTCCACGGCCCGGGCGCCGACCACGTCCGTCAGCCCACGGGTGATGGCATCAATGCCTTCGTAGCTGAACCGGAAGGCAGACTTGTTGGCGATGAGCCGCGCGCTGATGTTCGCGAAGAACTCAACGATCTGAAGCCGGTTGGCCCGCAGGGTATTGCCCGTTTCCAC
>JAUNRL010000166.1 GCA_030535715.1 Bacillota bacterium | reverse complement strand
GACTCATCACCTTGCCCAATCCGCGGTTGTAGAGGCGGAAGGCGGTGACGCCGACCCAGTGTTCCTTGTATTTGCCGCGGCGCGGCTGGATGCGTTCCGTCCCGCCGGCCTCCGTCGTGGCGTGAAACTTCAGCGCGTGGATCAGATCGTTGTTGCAGGTGATCCTCTGGTGAATTTCCGTGTATGCCATACCGATGTATTTCGGGTTATGGGCGTCGGAGCCGCCGATGCCGGGAAGTCGATATTTGTTGGCGAGATGGGCGGCCAGCTGATTAGACTCCGGAAGTTCACAGGCGTTGAAAACCTCCACGAAGTCCATGTTGCGCAGGGACTTTAGAGGGGGATGGCGGACGTTCATCATGCTGGACGCCGCCGCGCCGTAAGGATGGGCAGGACCGCAGATGCCTCCGAGAATATGCACGATCTGGATCAGACGGCGCAGACGCATGCCCCGAACCTTCAGGATGGTTGGATACACACCGTCGGGCATGATCACCAGGATGTGTCCGGCATCCTTGGTGTCGTATTCCAGGCCGCGGATGACAACCATATCGCCGAATTCGTGATTCCTGCTCATGCGATCCCAGGCCTTGCAGCCCCGGTAGCTGTTGTGGTCGGCAATCATGAATCCGTTGTATCCGAGAATACGGAACTGACGGGCAAAGGTTTCCACGGTTATTCTGGAATCCAGCGATCCCTCTCTGGTATGACAATGCATGTCAAATTTCATGAAATCAGTTTTTCCCTTCTGGCTGGTCGTCATCAGTATAGCGCAAAATCAACGCAGGTGATTCTGAATCAGGTCGGCGAACAGCAGGGCGTTCTCCTCATCGGAGAAGATCACTCGGGCCGACACGTCGTTTCCACCGCCCTTGCCGCTGTAGAAGGAGGCGTACTCCCGAACCAGGCTTCCACATTTGATACTGCCGTCGGATGCCAGGATGAAGGAGGTGTCTTTTTTCGCGTAGAGAAGAAGCAGGCGGGGAACTTTGCCCATGTAAGCCTTGGCCATGCCGAAGACATCATCCAAGGGCAGATCTTCCAGTGTCCAGATCACGGCCGGCTCCGGAGAGGAGGCTAGGGCTGCATCCAGTCCGGCACGCTCGTTTCGGATCAGAGCCTTTTTCAGATGATAGAGTTCATCCCTGACGCTGCTGATCCGTTCCTCCAGTCCCCGGATTTTTCCGGGAAGGTCATTGATAGAGCAGGAGTGTCCGGCAGCCAGATCGCTCAGTAGAGCGTGCTTGTGATCGTAGTCGGCCAGAGCCCGCGCTCCGGCTTCGAAGTAGATCCGAAACATACCCTTGTAATTCTCTACTTTATAGATTTTGATCAACCCTACCTGACCGGCGCTGGAGGGGTGGGTTCCGCAGCAGGCTACGCAGTCGGAGGCGTTTTCCGGAGAGCCGACGCAGACGATGGAAATGTCCTCATCAAAGGCAAGAACCTTGCGCAGGGGTATGTCCTTTACCTCATCCCGCTTGTCAAAGCGGAACACGGTCACCTTCTCATCGGACCAGATTACCTGATTGGCCCGCCGCTCGCATTCCATAGCCAGCGTCATATCAATCTGTTCTGGCCGCACTGTGTCCGGATCCGTGGGATCATCTTCCAGGGAAATATCGATGGTCATGTAGTCCTCGCCCATGTGAAAGCCGCGGTTCACGCCGCCGCAGCGGGCGTAGAGGATACCGGAAAGAATATGCTCGCCGCAGTGGCGCTGCATATTGTCGAAGCGCCGCGGCCAGTCGATAGCGCAGGGCCAGTGTTCACCCTCCGCAGGGCGAAGGGCGTCCTTTCCCAGATTGACGGTATGGATAATTTCCCCGTCCCGTTCCTGAACATCAATCACCTTCCATGGACCGATGGTTCCCACATCGCAGCTCTGGCCCCCTCCTTCGGGGAAGAACGCGGTCCGGTCCAGTATCAGATCAGCCTGTTCCGAATTGCTCCGGGATATGACGGATAGCACCCGGGCATCCCAGTGCTGCAGGTAAACGTCATACTGATATAATTTTGTCGTCCTCTTTGCAGATTCCTTTCTTGAAGCTTCCGGCGGGAAGCCGGAAAAAGCAAATTGGTCGAAAAAATTTTACAGTTCCTTCACAAAAAAGTCAATCAAGCCTTGAGGAAAGAGGCTGGTCTGGTATATAATCCGATTAAACGATACTGGTTTGCGGAGAATTATTGCCTTTAGGCGAAGAATCCGGTAAACAGCGAAGAATGATTGAAAAATCGCGGTCTGTGCGGTTTTTCGCACACAGTCAAGAATAATTTCCCAAACTTGTGGAAAACTCGTTCAAAAAATAAAACTTGACAAAGATAACCGTTGAAATTTCAACAATAGTAAAAAAATGGTTATCCACAGACACCTCTGGATAAAATCGTATACAATTTTCGAAAAACTGTGGATAACACCATGAAGCCTTAGAATTTCGGGAAAAATGATTGTTGAAACATCTTTTTCCTGGAATCTCTGGCCGGTTTACATAACACCCTCGCCACGGAGCGGCAAATATGCTGAAAGAAAAAATTCTGTACAGAGATGAACTGCCGATCAACGTGATCACA
>JAUNRL010000020.1 GCA_030535715.1 Bacillota bacterium | reverse complement strand
TCGTCGACATGGCCACATCGCCACCGGTGGGATAATAGGTATAGGGATTCCCCTGAAGGATTGTTCCGTTGAGACCATCGGGGAAGCCTTGGGCATAGGAGCCGAGATAGCGGACCTGCACGATGATGGGCTTGCCCCAGTACAGTTTCTTCAGTCCCGTGTTCGCCACGGCGCCCAAATTGGGTTCCCGGTCATTGTGGAAGGCCGTCAGGCGACTGGCGGCAGCATCTCCGTCCAAAGTGTAAGAGCCGAACTTCGCGCCGACTCCGCCGCGGCTGTCGAACACATCATTGGGGACATGGATTCCGATGTAGGGCTTTTCACCGGACTGGGCATCCAGACCGTTGGCATTGATCACCGCATCAGTATCCTGATCAAGGTAGACATTGCTCTCAAAGGCGGACTCTCCGGTCCCCTGTTTATTGTCACGGATATTGATCTTCCCGGAAAAATACAGTCCGGCCGACTCCCCGCCGACGCCGACAGCGCCGCCCTCGGATGCCATATTGCGGACAATATTTCCGCCGGAGAAATACCCCTTGCCGGTATTGATGTAAACCGCTGCGCCGTTCTTCGCGGTATTGGTTTCTGTGTCAGAACTGCTTTCCGTCTCCCGTCCGATGACTCCTCCAGATACCCTGACCGTACCGGAATCCGCATAGACCGCACCGCCGAATCCATTCGGCGCGCGGTTTCCGGTCAGTCTTCCCTTCGAAATCTCCACCGTTCCGCTGGACGTGCCGATGGCACCGCCTCTGCCGCCGGCCGTGTTTCCGGAAATGACGGCCGTGTCGCCGGAAACGGTAATCGTTCCGGCATCCGCATAGATCGCGCCGCCACTGGCCGCGCTGTTTCTATCCAGCAGGCCGCCCTTCACGCTGATCAGGGCCGCTGCCGAATACACCGCGCCGCCATGACCTTCCGCCGTGTTGCTGTTGAACATTCCGCCGGTCAGTTCAACGCTTCCGCCGGCGGCATAAATGGCGCCACCGTGACCGCCCTCTGTCGCATGGTTGTCGGTAAGGACGGTTTCTCCGCCGTCAACGGTGACCGTACCGCTGCCGGCGTAATAGACCGCCCCGCCGTTGGCTGCGCGGTTTCCACGCAGCTCGGCTCCGCCGTTAATGGTCAGGGAATCACCAGTGGCATAGATTGCGCCGCCGGTTCCTTCCTCCGCTCTTTCTCCGTTCTGCAGGATTGATCCACCGGTAACCGTCAGGCTGCCCGTACTGTGGATCATCGCCTCGTCCGCTTTGCTATTCGCGCCGTCGATGACCACCTGCTCCAGCGTCAGGGTACCTTTATTATCCAACATGGCGGACCGGGAAACCGCATCGCTGCGGGTAATGATCGCCGTATTGCCACCCGCTCCGTTGTATTCGCGGGCCGTGGTCAGCTTGATAGCAAAACCGACGGGAATCGTCATGGTATCCTTTTCGGGCATGAGATAATCCGTGAGCATTTCGACATCCGCCTTCCGTGAGGGAATATTCCTGTTCACATAGCTGACCGCACTCTGCAGGGTATAGAAAATATGATCCGTATCGTTGTATGTGATTTGGCACAGCGGCTTCGGCGTATTGGTCAGAGCGACCTGGCGCCCCGAATCCAGCGCAAAGGTCTCGCCGGGGGTATACTCCTCCGATGCGGTTCCGTTGATGGGCCCGGTTTTCGCCGTCAACAAATAGTTTTCCTTGCCGCTCTCGGTAATCCGGTAGTCGGTACCCTGCCGCAGTCCCTTAATCTTGATCCGGCTTCCGTCCCTGACGGTCAACACGATGGAGCCGCTGTTGATCTGCACCTCACTGGCATCCGCGCCTTCAATCTCGTATTCGGGCTTGGTGATCTGTGCGGAACTGACCGTCACCGTGAATTCCTTTTCGGTAAAAATGCTCCGGTCGACGCTGTCATCGCCGCTAAATGCGCTCGTATCCACGGCCTTGGACACCTGCAATTCGTAACCGCGGTCGGTATAAATCGCGTAGATCGTCGGAGCGCCGCTCATATTGTCCCAACTGTCGCCGTCAAAGCTCCACTTCAGCCGGTTATCCCGAATCTGCAGATACAGAACCATCCTGTCGTTCAGGTGACCGTTATGGGCATCATCGAAATCCGCGGTACTGGCCGCATGACCATCCGCATCGTTGCGGATACCGATCTCGCTGTATTTCAGATAACGCTCGAACATGCCGTCATCAAGAACGGACGGCATCTTGAAGTTTTTGCTTCCTGAGGCATTGCTGATCACCAGACCCTCCAGAGGAATCTGAACGTTCTGGTTCTGTTTGACCTCGACCCCGTTCAGCACGAAAGTATCATGGTTATAGGTAACGTCATCATAGGGGACGAGCACTTCCGCACTATTGTAGATGCTTCCGGTGATGGAGATCAGATCTCCATTATCGGCCTTCTTCACGTACCGGATCTTTGGCATCGGATAGTAGAGGTAGTACAGCTCCTGTCCGGCATCCAGCCTGGTGATGGTATTGCCTTGGTCATCCTTCAGCAGAAGATCATAGATGTTCCCGTCGGCCTGTTCACAGGAAATGGCGCTGACGCCCAGACCCTGGACGTCCACATCGCCGTCATCGTTATGGGTGCCATAAGCAATGGCGCCGAACCCGTATTTTTCGTGATCTCCGGCAAACAGATCTCCGGCGGGCAGCGCCGTCAGCATATTCACACGTTCGCCGGGGGACAGGTTTACCTGATGATTATCCGCCCGCCGGGTATCGTCCACCCGGATTCCGTCGTCGCCCACCAGAGCCACGTGAATATCCAGAGCCTTCTTCTGGTAGTAGACAAAGCAGATGTCGCTGCCGTCGGCCAAGGGAGCGTCCGCCCGGCCGTCCGCGTATTTCACGAAGACCTTCTGTTCTGCGGTATTGAAATAGAGTGCCGTAACGGTGTCATCCGCAGAAATGCTGTTCAAATTACCCGAGGCACTGCAGGGCGCAGCAAAGGCATACGAATAGGATGCCGGCGGCTTGCTGTCTCCGAGAAGCTCCTCGTTCACCGCCACTTCCCGGGTGCCCACCGGAACAGAAATCTCCGTACTGCCGTAAAGAACAATGTCCTTCGCAGAGGCATCCAGGATGCGCACCTTAACCGTGTCCGGACTCGACCAGCAGGCGTACAGGTCGATGGGTCCGCCCTGAGTCACCGACCGGGAGAAATCGAATATGCCGTTATCGTTCTCCGCTCCGTTGGCATCATGCCGTTCCGTTCTGTCCACTTTGCTGCCGCAGATAACCGTCTGGACACTGAGCAGAAGCCGGATGCCGCCGGTCTGATCTGTTTCCGCGCGCCCGGCGAAGGCGGAATAATCATACGCAAACGCGGCCGAATCGCTGTCGCAGCGCAGGCCGTCCTTGTCTTCGGTATACCGGACGGCATCCTCGCCATCTCTGTATTCTTTATTTTTGTCGTAGACCTCGTAATTCAGATACTTATCCCGGACGGACTTGCTTTTGTACACCTCCACGTCCGCCGCGTAGATCGCCCGGTCGTACTTCTCGGCATACTTCTCTGCCCGCTCGGGCGCCTGGAGCCAGACATAGAGAAGGAGCGCGTTATCCTCGCTGATCTCCTGCTTCAGCGCCTTGCCCTGCACCGTCACCTTCACCGGATCCGCCGGAATATAGGGGCTGCCGTTTTCGTCGAGCAAAAGCAATGCAAAGGAGAACAGACCCTGCTCGGTGAAAACCGCCTTATCCTCCAGCGGAATCAGCCGGGCCTGGGCCGTGACGCCCTCGGGAAGCTTACCGCTGACGGTCACCTTCAGGTTCATTTCATCTTCGCCGGCGGCAGCTCTGCGGCCGGTCAGCGCCTTCCAGAAACGGATCACCTTCTTATAGGCTTCCGTGGGGTGCTCCTTTTCCTTATCTTTATACAGGCTCTCGTTGACCACCTCCGCTTTGATGTCCCTCTGCTTCAGGGCGTCCTCTTCCATCGGCTCCTCTGCGGGCAGGGTTTCCTCTGTCGGCTGAACCTCGGCGCCCTGCAGTCCCTGCGTAGCCTGTGTCACTTCGGACTGCTGGGGCGGCGCCGTTTCCTCAGGCATTTCCGCCGTGGTTTCTTCCGTATTCTCCGCTTCTTCCTGTACGGCAACAGTGTCCGTCTCCGCGAAGGAAGGCAGCATAAACAGACTGCTTCCGCAGAACAGCGCCATCACTGAAATCAGTATGAATGCCCGTAGTTTATTGGATCCTTTCATGGCTTCACACCCTGCTTACCGCATTTGTTACATGGTGAATTCCGGTTCAGTTCCGGTCTGCGTTTCTGTCGTTTCCGATTTATCCTTCGGCAGCGCCTGATCCGGCGTACCGCCCACCATGGTTTCAAAGAATGTCGCCTTCAGGTTGATATAGATCTTATTGCTTTCGGCCAGGGAATAGTTGATATCATCCACCAGACAACGGTATTCCCCATAGGAAAGATCCCTGACCACATCTACCGCCTCCCCGTAGGTATTCGTCACGAACTGCAGGGAAAAACTCCGGCGGATCTGTTCCTTATCCCGGGTAACCTCCTCAAAGGAGATGGAATAATCCGATACGTCAGCCAGAACACGGTTCAGGAAAGCGGTTTCCCGCTTGCTGTTGTTGTAGCTTTCCATCCGTCCGAAAGCATCGGAATAATCCATGTTGTCCAGTTCCGCTTCCATTTTTTCCAGTTTGACCAGCTTCGCGTTGGCGATATCCAGTTCGGCCTGGGTAGTGTCCGCCTCCGCTTTCAGGGACTGCACCACGCTGTCCGTCGTCTGAAAGACGAACTTGTCATACAGAAGGCCGAACAGCACGACCGCCAGGATAACAACCAGGATTTTTTCCGATCGGGTAAATTCTCTGCTCATCACTTTCATGGCTCTTTACTCTCCCGTCTTCTGTAAATAAACTACAAAGGTAACGGATACATTGCCGTTTTCATCCAGGTGTTTATCGGCTGCGGAGATCACGCACCGCTCAACGACAGGATCTTCCTCCAGCTCCTCCGCCAGCTGATTCAGATCCTTCAGCGAAGGTCCGTTCACTTCCATGGTCATGACATTTCCTGTGAGGTTCCAGTTTTTGGAAATATTGCCGTGGAGGAAGGCATCCTCGATCAGTCGCATGGCCTTGACCCGATCCACCTGACCCAGTTCTTCCGCCGTCATCCCGGAGGTGGTGTAATGGGCATACATCTCATCCACATCCTTCAGCTTATCAATCCGGGCGTTGACTTCGATAAGTTCCTGCTGCAAGGTCTCTACCCGGCCGGCCTCCCTGATCACCGAAGCAAGCCGGTCATAGACCAGGAACTTGCACAGCAGCAGCGCCAGCACAACGACGATGATCAGCAGCGGCAGGTTTTTCCGCAGGGAAAAGGGCTGCTTCCTCTCCACCAGCACATTGATGTGGGTCTTTGTCGGAAGCTTTCCTTTATTCAGTTTCCTGAACTCGGGTAATTTGAGATTGATCGCCATCTGCCCGCTCTCCTTATATCTCCAGTGTTACGCCGATCGCCTGCACAAAACTGTTGTGCTGCGGAATGCTGCTTTCACCCGGCAGCAGCTTATAGGACGGATGCAGATCCGCCTCCAGCGTTTCGCCGATGGTACGGATCAGCGGCAGGTTTGCCGCGCCGCCGCCGCAGACCCAGATGTCCGTCAGGCTGCTGCCCTGATTGCTGAATTCATAGAAGTTGATGGCCCGCATCAGCTCCACCGCAATGTTGTCATAGAAGCCCGCGCATTCCTCGGAATTCAGGCAGTCTTCATAATTGTTCATCACGTAGGTATGAGCCAGATGCTTCTCTACGCCGAACCTGTCCGCCACGATGTCATCCAGAGAAGACAATCCGATCTCGAATCCGCGGGTGGCAATGTGGCGGTCCTTCCTATACATATATAGGTTGATGGCATGGTAGCCCAGATCCAGGATTCCGCATTCGTCGGAACCCTGCTGCAGGCTGCCGCCCTTTTCCCGGATCAGGGAAATGAAGGCGCTCAGAGTAGGGGCGGATTTGACCAGCTTCAGCCCCGCCTTGCGGAGCATCTGCTCGATATCCTCCACGATGCCCTTCTCTATTCCCACGGCCATCAGCTGAATGACTTCTTTGATCTCCCTATTCTCTTCCGCCATCTCCGTGAGAGCGCCCGCCGGTTCGTTCGGTTCCTCGTCTTCACCATCGATGACCGCATAGTCAAAGAGGAAATCCTGCACCTCTCCGGAGATGTAGTCGTGAAACTCGAAAGGCAGGTTGTACCCCAGCTGCTCTTCGGTCATCAGCGGCATTTCCACGTTCTTGACGTAGACCGATTCATCCGGAAGGATGACCGCGGCCCGGGTTGCTTTTATCCCGTTCTCCTTCATGGTGTCGCGGATCAGACTGGCCATGACATCCAGAGACCTGAACCTGCCGTCGTGGAACAGGTTTTCCGGCATCTGCGCCGATCCGGTCTGCAGAACGGTTCCGTTGTTCACCAGCGCCAGCTTGAGCTGGTCATGTCCGATGTCGATTCCGAGTATTGGTTTCCTGCTCATGTTTCCCTCTCTGTTATCCTAACAATCCGGCGTACCAGTTGATCAGCGGTTGCCCGAAGAACAGCGCTACAGCCGATGCGGCGGCAATCCAGGGGCCGAATGGAAATTCCTTTTTTTTATTCGCGATATTCGCGATCAGCCCGATGACGCAGGACAGAACCAGCACCAGCAGCGTTCCAATAATTCCGAAATACAGGCCGGCCGTCGCCAGCAGCTTGATGTCTCCACCGCCCATGGTGTCTCTGCCCATCAACTTATCCATGACCAGGGATACCGCCAGCACGCCGCCGCCGAACAGCACTGCAGCCAGCAGATGCATGCCCGCCTCCAGCCAGCTCATCAGCAGCGGCGCGGACAGAATCCATGCTATGGCCGCGATGACGTGGCAGCAGTCCGGGATCCTCATGGTATCCAGGTCGGTCAGCGTCAGAAGGAGCAGTACCGATAAAAAGATATCGTTCCGCAGGCACAGTACCGTCAGGTCAAACTTCAGCAGGCAGGCCAGGCTCACCAGGGCGAAAGCGATCTCCACCGCCGGATAACGCGCTGAAATCTTTTCCCGACAGTATCGGCACCTTCCCTTCAGCCGGATCCAGCTGATCACCGGGATCAGATCCTTCGCCGTCAGGTCGTGTCCGCAGTGCATACAGCGGCTCCTGCCCTTCACGAAAGCCTCGCCCCGACCCATCCGGATCGCCATACAGTTCAGGAAGGATCCCATGCAGGCACCCAGCACCAGGGCCAGCGCGCCGCAGTATATCAGCAGTTCCTGTGATTCGTAAATACTCACCAGCCGAGACCCCCGTCCTACATCCCGTTGTACATGGAGAACATAGCCACGTAGATCGCGATGACAATGTATCCGGCTATCGCGCCCATGAACACCAGGGTAAAGGGTTCCAGCCTGGCCAGAGCCGCCGCCGTAGCCGCCTCCAGTTCGCTGTCGTAATACTCCGCCGTCATGCCCAGAGTGAACTCCAGTTCGCCGCTTTCCTCGCCCACGGCGGTCATGTCCACCAGAATATCGGGAAGGACATCGGCGCTGCGCAGGCTGCTGCCCAGACTGTGTCCGTTCTCCAGCTCCCCGGCCACTTTGCTCACTTCCGTACTGATGTAGTAATTGGAGATGGCCCGTGAGGTAATGCTCACCGCCTTGGTCAAAGGCAATCCCGCCCCCAGCATCATAGCCAGGGTGTTGGCAAACTGGCTGGCCGCACTCAGGCTGTTGATGTTTCCCAGAATCGGCAGCTTCAGCTGCAGGATGGCCAGCTTCAGCCGCCCCGATTCGGTGTTTCCATAAATCTTCACGCCGATGATCAGCGCCAGAACAAGGGGCAGCAGCACAAACCCGAAGCGGCGGAAGAAATTCGAAATCACAATCAGCGACATGGTGATCGCCGGCAGTTCCTCTCCCTGGGAGGCGAAAATGTCCATGAAGGTCGGCACCACCTTGACCATCAGCACGATGACGACCACCACGGAAAGGGCGATCACGAAGGTCGGGGAAATCATGGCGCCCCGAACCTTTCCCCTGAGCTTCATCTGTTTGGTGTAATGCTCGCTGGCCGACGCAAAGGCCGCGTCCAGGTTGCCGGATTCCTCTCCGGCGCGAACGGTCTCCAGGAAGGTGACCGGCAGAATCCGGCTGCCCCGGTCCGCGAAACTGGCCGCCAGGGAACGGCCGGCTTCCACGTCATCGGCCACCTTATTCAGCAGTTTCTTCAGGGTGTTGTCCGTCATCTTCTGGCAGATCAGCCGCACCGTTCTGGCGATGGGAATGCCCGCCTTCAGGATAACCGCGAACTGACTGCACATCAGGGTAAAGGCCTTGTCATTCAGCCGGTTGCCGTTGATGTCCATCGCCAGGAAGGACGACCCCCAGCTCTGCTCCTTCTCGGGAGCGATGTGCACAACGACGGGATACTCCTCCTTGATCCGGGCGACGGCATCCATCTGGTTGATGCCTTCCATGACGCCGGAAACCTTCTTGCCGTCTCTCGATAATGCGGTGTATCTGAATGTATCCACGTTGATTCTCCTCTACTGGTTCGGCTTGTTCCGCGCGACCCGGCCGGCACGGCTAACCGTTCTTCTTGACGTAATCCTTTTCGTGGGCGTACTGCAGCGCCACGTCCTTGGCCACCTGCCCGCCCCGGACCAGCCGGACCAGCGCCTGGTCCATGGTCTGTCCGCCGATGGCCGCGCTGGTGGCGATGGCGTTGGCGATCTGCGGCGTGTTGCCATTTCGGATGAGGTTGCGGATAGCATCGGTGACCACCATCAGCTCCGCCGCCAGCACCCGGCCGCCGCCTTTTTTCGGCAGCAGCTGCTGGGTGATAACCGCCTGCAGACACATGGACAGCTGCAGCCGGATCTGCGTCTGCAGGCCCTCCGGGAAGACCTGCACGATACGGTCTACCGCATCGGAGGCGCTGCCCGTATGCAGAGTGCCGAAGACCAGGTGTCCGGTCTCTGCCGCGGTGATCGCCGTTTCGATGGTTTCCTGGTCACGCATTTCGCCGATAAGAATGACGTTGGGATCTTCCCGCAGGCTGGCCCGCAGACCGTAGGCGAAACTCCGTGTATCCTTGCCCACCGCTCTCTGGTTAATGGCGGCCTTGTCCGGCGTATAGACGTACTCGATCGGATCCTCCAGGGTAACGATGTGGCATTTCTTCGAATGGTTGATGCTGTCCAGCATGGCGGCCAGCGTAGTGGATTTACCGGAGCCGGTTTCTCCGGTAACCAGAACGATGCCTCTGTACAGATCCGGCAGCTTCAGCGCCGCCGGGGGCAGCCCCAGACTGTCCAGCGCGGGGATCTTATCCGAGAGCAGACGCAACGCCACGGATGGCATGCCCTGCTGGCGGAAGATGTGAATACGGCACCGGTTGTCAGCAAAGGTATCCGCCGCGTCCAGTTCGCCGGTCTTCACATACTCGTTCCAGGCGGATTCGGTTCTGGCCAGTGCCTTGGCGTAGACCTCGCATTCCTGCGCCGTGAGGGGCTGTTCGGTCATGTTCTCCAGCACGCCGTCGACCCGGTACTTGGGCGGCAGGTTGCAGATCAGATGAATGTCCGATGCACCGTCCTGTTTGGCCTTGAATACCAGCTGCTCAACCGTGTACATATCGTTCTTCCTTCTGCCTCCCGCGGCTTCCGGTCCGCGGGGAGCATGGTCTCACTGACTACAGATCCTCATAAACCACCCGCAGCACTTCGTCGGTCGTCGTAATGCCCTGTTCCACCAGATGAATGGCGCTGTCCTCCAGGGACACAAATCCGCTGGCCGGATCCGTCAGCGACTGTTCGATAGCTTCCCGTCCCGCGCCTGCGGCGATCAGCCTTCTGACCTTAATGGTCAGGGGGAAGATCTCGAACACGCCGGTTCTTCCCCGGTATCCGGTATCGAAGCACTTCGGGCATCCCTTGCCTTTGTAGAACACCCGGTTGGGATCGTAGGCCAGACCCAGCTCCGCCTGCTCCTCCTCGGATGGATGATAGGGCTGCCGGCAGTCCGGGCAGATCTTACGCACCAGCCTCTGGGAGAAGACGCCCTTCAGCGCGCTGGCGACCAGATAGGGTTCCACGCCCATGTCGACCAGACGCTCGATAGTGCCCAGCGCATCGCTGGTATGAATGGTGGACAGCACCACGTGTCCGGTAATGGCCGAACGCATGGCAATTTCCGCCGTCTCGCCGTCCCGGATCTCGCCGACACAGATGATGTCCGGATCCTGCCGCAGAATGGCCCGCAGGCCTTTGGCGAAGGTCATGCCCGTCTTCTCGTTGATCTGTACCTGGTTGACACCGTCCACATTGTATTCCACGGGATCCTCCAGGGTGACCAGATTGACCTCGCGGGTGTTGATATCGTTGATCATGGCGTACATGGTCGTGGTCTTGCCGCTTCCGGTGGGACCGACGATCAGGATAACGCCGTTTTTGATTCTGATGAGTTTGTCATATTTCCTGATGTCATCGCCCTGCAGGCCGATGGCGTCGCGGTCCAGACTGCCGGCGGATTTGTCCAGCAGCCGGGCGACGATCTTCTCCCCGTAAACCGTCGGCAGGGTCGAGATACGCAGGTCGATGTCCCTGCCCCTGATTCGGATATTGAACCGGCCGTCCTGGGGCACCCGGCGCTCGGCGATGTCCAGATTCGCCATGACCTTGATTCTGGCCAACACGGAAGCCTGCAGTTCCCGGGGGACGGTCAGGATATCCCGCAGCAGACCGTCAATCCGCATCCGCACGGACAGCTGTTCCTCCCGGGGCTCGATATGAATATCACTGGCCCGCTCGGCAACCGCTCTCTCGATAATGGAGTTGACCAGCCGGATAGCCGGCGCCTGGCTGCCATCATCGTCGCCGATATAGTTGGCCGTGAAGGCATTGTCGGCGACTTCATCGTCTCCCGCAGAAGCGAACTCCCGCTTCATTTCTTCGATGGCCTTCGCTGCGCCCACATTGCCGTAAAGGATCTGGATCGACCGCTCGATGGCATCGGACATGGCGATCATGGGCACAACCCGCTTCTTGACCACCCGCCGCACTTCTTCGATGGCGTAGAAGTTCAGCGGATCGCTCATCGCCAGATACAGTTCATCCCGGATGAGCCTGACCGGAACAACCTGATACTGCCTGGCCAGGTTCTGTGGTACGATCTGGGCCAGTTCCGTAGGGATCGTGATCTTATTCAGATCGACAAACTCCACGCCCAGCTGCATCTGCAGGGCCTCGATCATTCCCATCTCGGTGATCATGCCGGCTTCCTGAAGCACGGTGCCCAGACGCTTGCCCGAGCCTTTCTGCATCTCCAGGCCCTGCATCAGCTGTTCTTCTGTAATCAGACCCGCGGAGACCAGCAGGTCACCTAAACGCAATCGTTTTTTTCCATTTACAGAAGCCATGTTTCTTCCATCCTTCTCTTTCAGGCCATTATTGTATGTCAAAATCGCCCCGATTGGTCGGCTTTTTCAATATTTTACCACTGATATCCAGTTCATGCAATGAAAACTGTACTGATCACAACGGGGAATACCCGCGAAAAAACCATGCGGGGGCAAAGGACGAGCCGCTCATGCTGAAGCCAGCCGATCAGTATTCTTTGAATTCTTATCCCTGCCATACCGTTTTTACCGGAAAAACAATACTCATGAGTGTGTTTCGTTGTGATCTTGCCCTCTCGCTCTCCGCATAGAAAAGAGCACCCCCGTGATGAGAGTGCTCTGTCTCTGTTTTCGTTCAGACGGATAAAGGAACGGTTCTCCGCCTTTCCCGTTTTACGGAGTTGTGGTCGACGCATCAAC
>JAUNRL010000165.1 GCA_030535715.1 Bacillota bacterium | reverse complement strand
AGCTGTGTTGGGATGAGGAGATTCTGAAGCGGCTGGACATTCCGGCCGGCATGCTTCCGGAGGTCCGGGATTCCAGCGGCGTGTTCGGCTATACGGCGCCGGGACTGTTTGACGGGACGGAAGAGAGAAAAGCCGGAGAAAACAGCGGCGGTGCGGGCGGCGGAGGCATCCCCGTGGCGGGAATCGCCGGCGATCAGCAGGCGGCGCTGTTCGGACAGACCTGCTTTACGGAGGGAATGGCCAAGAATACTTTCGGGACCGGCGGATTCCTGCTGGTCAATACGGGGGAGCGGATCGTGCCCTCGGAGCACGGGCTGCTGAATACCATCGCCTGGGGCCTGAACGGAAAGGTGACTTACGCGATGGAGGGCTCTGTATTCGTTTCCGGAGCCACCATGCAGTGGCTGCGGGACGGGATCCATCTCATCGATGATGTGGGCCGGTCGGCGGCGATCTGCCGGAGCATGGAGAGCACCGACGGGGTGTATCTGGTGCCGGCTTTTGCCGGGCTGGGTGCGCCTTACTGGGATCCCTACGCCCGGGGTGCTCTTCTGGGACTGACCCGGGGAACGAGCCGGGAGCAGATCATCCGGGCCGGCGTGGAGTCCATGGTTTATCAGACCGTGGATCTGATGGATGCCATGAGCCGGGATGTGGGGCAGCCGCTCCGATCCCTTCGCGTGGACGGCGGAGCAGCCGGGAACGATTTCCTGCTGCAGTTCACGGCGGATATGCTGGGCCGGGAGGTGATCCGGCCGGCATGCATCGAGACGACATCCCTTGGAGCTGCCTATCTGGCGGGTCTGGCCGTGGGATACTGGAAGAACCCGGAGGATGTGGACGACGGCTGGCAGGCGGATAGGCGGTTCGCGCCGGCCATGGATGCCGGGCGGCGGAAAAAGCTTCTGGCCGGCTGGCACCGGGCGGTGGAGCGCAGCCTGGGCTGGGCAGCGGAGTAAGGCATTGTGGCCGCTTTGGTCATCGGTTCGTACTATCCTGTTGAGTTTCCCCGGGCCGGATCTGCCCAGGGTTTGACTTGAATAATCCGGGTTGATTCACTATAATGTATACGAGCATGCCACCGTTGGTTTTTTGGCGGGAAAGAGGCGGCGGAAAGGGAAGAATTGCCTTTGGAAGAACGCATCAGAGAAGTACTCAGGGAGAAGGTGGATCCGGTGCTGGCGGAGCATTTCGGCGGATCCGCGTTAACGCACCTGGAGGATGGCGTAGCATACGTGAAGCTGACCGGTGCCTGCGCTTCCTGTCCGTCGGCCCAGGATACTCTGGAGGATGTGGTGAAGAATTTCGTCATGGGCGGCGTTCCTGATGTGAAGGACGTGGTGCTGGACACCTCCGTGAGCGAGGAACTGCTGGATATGGCCAGGCAGATTCTGAACGGCAGGGGGAGGTAAAGGCAACGGAAACGACCGGAGAATCCGGAAAAACCAACGGATGATCCGTAGCGTGTGCTGCGATCGCATAAAGCGTAATGCATCAAGTATCAAAAGGAGAGATGAAGTTATGTTAATGACAGGCGAACGGTACATTGAGAGTTTGAGACAGATGAAGACGAGAGTCTATATGTTCGGCGAGAAGATCGACAACTGGGTAGACCATCCCATCATCAGGCCGTCCATCAACTGCGTGGCCGTGACCTACGATCTGGCTCAAGACCCTGAGTATGCTGACCTCATGACGGTGAAGTCCAACCTGACCGGCGAAACCATCAACCGTTTCGGCCATCTGCATCAAAGCACGGAAGACCTGAAGAACAAGGTCAAGATGCAGAGACTGTGCGGACAGAAGACCGCCGGCTGCTTCCAGAGATGCGTAGGTATGGACGCGTTCAACGCGACGTTCTCTACCACCTATGAGATCGACCAGAAATACGGCACCCACTATCATGAGAACTTCGTGGAGTTCCTGAAGATGGTGCAGGAGAAAGACCTGGTTGTCGACGGCGCCATGACCGACCCGAAGGGCAACAGAGGCAAGAGACCATCTCAGCAGGTTGACCCGGATCTCTTCGTGAGAATCAAGGAAAAAAGAGAGGACGGCATCGTCGTCCGCGGCGCCAAGGTTCATCAGACCGGTTCCGTCAACTCCCACTGGCACATCGTCATGCCGACGCAGGCCATGGGCGAAGATGACAAGGACTATGCCGTTGCCTTTGCACTGCCGACGGATGCGGAAGGTCTGTTCATGGTTTACGGCAGACAGTCCTGCGACACCAGAAAGATGGAAGAGGGCGCGGACATCGATCTGGGCAACGCGCAGTTCGGCGGACAGGAAGCGCTGGTCGTATTCGACGACGTCTTCATTCCGAACAGGTACATTTTCATGTGCGGCGAATATGATTTCGCGGGCATGCTGGTTGAGCGTTTCGCGGGCTATCACAGACAGTCCTACGGCGGCTGCAAGGTCGGTGTCGGCGACGTCCTGATCGGCGCGGCGGCTCTGGCGGCCGAGTACAACGGCGCACACAAGGCTTCCCACATCAAGGATAAGCTGATCGAGATGACCCACCTGAACGAGACGCTGTACTGCTGCGGCATCGCGTGCTCTGCGGAAGGCCAGAAGACGGCTGCGGGCAACTATCAGATCGACCTGCTGCTGGCCAACGTCTGCAAGCAGAACATCACC
>JAUNRL010000164.1 GCA_030535715.1 Bacillota bacterium | reverse complement strand
TCGAAGCGGAGGCCTTCCGGTGTGACCGAGGAACCCGCCTGCTTCACGTGTTCGCCCAGAACATCCTGCAGGGATTTGTGCAGCAGATGGGTTGCTGTGTGGTTTGCCGCCGTGCGGTTTCTGGGAATCTCATTATACCCGACGTTGATTTTGTCGCCGCCGCGCAAGGTTCCTTTCTGCACTTTGATATGATGAACATAGATCTTCTGGAACTTTTCCACATGGGTGACCAGCGCGCTGCCTGTATCGTTGTAGATCATGCCGGTGTCGCTGGCCTGACCGCCGCCCTCCGCGTAAAACGGCGTCCGGTCGAGAACGATCCGGGCCTCCAGTCCCTCGCGGACTTCTTCCGCCTGTTCCTGGTCAATCATGATGGCGCGGATGGTGCTTCGGCAGGCAACCTGATCGTAACCGATGAATTCGGTCTCCCCTTCGAAGACAAAGTCCGCTGCCGCTTCCTCCCAGCCGGCGCCTTCCATCTCCTGCTGCTTCTGGGAGCGGTTCTTCTGCTCTTGCATCGCTCTGGTGAAGCCGTCCTGATCGATCGCATAGCCGGCCTCGCTGAGGATTTCCCGGGTCAGATCGACGGGGAATCCATAGGTGTCGTGCAGCTTGAAGGCTTTTTCCCCGTCCAGAACCGTCTTTCCGGACGTTCTCATCTCCTCCATGTATTCGCTCATGATTTTCATGCCCTGCTCCACGGTTTCGGCAAAACGGTCTTCTTCCGCGGAGAGAACCTTATGAATGAAGGTGCGCAGCCGTTCCAGTTCCGGATAGGCCGCTCCGGATACATCCACTACCTTTCCGGACAGTTCGGCCAGGAAGGATCCCTGGATGCCCAGGAGTCTGCCGTGCCGGGCGGCACGACGGATCAGCCGGCGAAGGACGTATTCCCTGCCCTCGTTTCCGGGCAGAACGCCGTCGCCGATCAGGAAGGTCACGGCACGGATATGGTCGGTGATGATGCGGATGGACGCATCGGTGGGCGCCCTGCCGCTCTGGTATTTCACGCCGCTGATCCGGACAACCTCCTTCAGGATGTACTGAATGGTATCCACATCAAAGATGGAGCTGGTGTTCTGCATAATGCAGGCCAGACGTTCCAGACCAAGCCCCGTATCGATATTGGGATGAGGAAGATCCGTATAGGTGCCGTCTTCCTCCTTGTTGAACTGGGTGAAGACCAGATTCCAGAATTCCACATAGCGGTCGCATTCGCAGCCGGGCTTGCAGTCCGGGCTGCCGCAGCCATGTTCCTCGCCCCGGTCGAAGTACAGCTCCGAACAGGGACCGCAGGGACCGCCGGTGCCGATCTCCCAGAAGTTGTCTTCCTTGCCCAGGCGGACGATTCTCTCATCGGGAAGACCGATCATGTTATGCCAGAGGTCGTAGGCTTCGTCGTCTTCCTCATAGATGGTCGCCCAGAGCTTTTCCTCCGGCATCTTCAGCACGTTGGTGGAGAAATCCCAGCACCAGGTGATCGCTTCTTTTTTGAAATAGTCTCCGAAGGAAAAATTGCCGAGCATCTCGAAAAAGGTTCCGTGACGGTCAGTGTATCCCACATTGTCGATATCCGCCGTCCGAAGGCACTTCTGGCATGTGGTCATCCGCTTTGCCGGCGGCGTTTCCACGCCGGCGAAATAGGGCTTCAGCGGAGCCATTCCGGCATTGATGAGCAGCAGGCTCTTGTCGTTCTCCGGGATCAGGGAAAAACTCGACCTCCGGTAATGACCCTGCTCTGCAAAGTAACGCAGGAACAGTTCCCGCAGTCTGTTCAGTCCGATGTTATCCATGCTATCTCTTTCTCCTTGGTTTGGTATGTAAAGAGTCTCCGAAAACATCCTTCAGAGCCTCAGCGATTCCTTCGTTATAGGTGGGATGTGCCCGCACGGCGGACAGCATCTGTTCTGTCGTCAGGGAACAGGCAATGGCCGTGGTGAATTCCCCGATCATATCCGTGGCCCGGGCGCACATCATCTGGGCGCCGAGCACCTTCTTTGAACCGGCATCCGCCACCACCTTGATGAATCCCCGCTCCTCGCGGGTGATCAGCGATTTGCCGTTGGCGCTCATGATGAACTTGCCGCAGCATATCTCCCGTCCCTGTTCCTTCGCCGCCCCTTCGGTCAGGCCGACGACGGCGATCTCCGGATCGGTGTAGACGCAGCCGGGGATGAGATCCAGGTTCTGCGAGTTCGTCTTCTGACCGGTGATCTCCTCCACGGCGCGGATGCCGTGAGCGGAGGCGGCATGGGCCAGCTGAATGCCGCCGGTCAGATCACCGATGGCATAGACGCCGGGGATGCTGGTGCGCAGATGTTCATCGACGGCGATGAACCGGCCGTTCATGGCCGGCTGCGCGTCTTCCGCGAAAAGGTCTTCGGTCATGGGCCGGCGTCCGGCGGCACAGAGAACATACTCCCCTTCCGCCGTTTTCTCCACGCCTTTTTCTTCATAGACGCATACGGTCGCGGAAACGCTGCCGGATCCTTCCGGATGGCGCACACGGACGGATTGTACCATGGCACCGGTATGAATGTCCACCCCCCGCTTTTTCATAATCATCTTCAGGTTCTGGCTGATTTCCTTATCGAAATTGTCCAGGATCTTCGGCAGGGCCTCCAGGATCGTTACCTTGCAGCCGAGGTTG
>JAUNRL010000019.1 GCA_030535715.1 Bacillota bacterium | reverse complement strand
GCAGGATGTTGGCCAGCTTGAAGAAGGCCGCCTGCAGAACGGTGTTCATTCTCTTGCCCAGGCCCAGATCTCTGGCGATATCCTCTGCGTCGCAGACATAGAAGTGAATATTGTTCTGTGCCAGATATCTCTTGACGTTGCCCGGCAGATGATCTTCCAGTTCCTCATCGCTCCATGCGCAGTTCAGCAGGAAGGAGCCGCCCGGCTTGACGTCTTCTACGATATAGTATTTGCCGATGTACGGTGCCTTGTGGCACGCGACGAAGTCCGCCTGCTTGACGTAGTAGGTGGAACGGATCGGCTCATCTCCGAACCGCAGGTGGGAGATGGTGACACCGCCGGACTTCTTCGAGTCATACTGGAAGTACGCCTGTACATACTTGTCGGTGTTGTCGCCGATGATCTTGACGCTGTTCTTGTTGGCGCCGACGGTACCATCAGAACCCAGGCCCCAGAACTTGCAGGCCACGGTGCTCTTCGGAGCAACGTCCGGATTCTCGCTGCCCTTGAGGGACAGGCCGGTCACATCGTCCGTGATGGACAGAGTGAATTCCTTCTTCGGGTTTCTCTTTCTCAGGTTCTCATAGACGGCCAGCACGTCACCCGGCTGTACGTCCTTGGAACCCAGGCCGTATCTGCCGCCGCTGACGAACACGTTCTCGAACGGTGTGTCCTTCAGTGCTGCCAGAACGTCCAGGTAGAGCGGCTCGCCCAGGGAGCCCGGCTCTTTGGTTCTGTCCAGAACGGCGATCTTCTTGACGGTCTTCGGGATCTCTGCGACGAAGTGCTTCGCGGAGAACGGACGATAGAGGCGGACGCTCAGCAGGCCGACCTTCTTGCCTTTTTCCTGGTTCAGGTAGTCGACGACTTCCTCTGCGCAGTCACAGACGGAACCCATGGCGATGATGATCTCTCTGGCATCGGGAGCGCCATAGTATTCGTACGGCTTGTACGGTTTTTCTCTCTCGACTCTCTCGTTGACCTTATCCATGCAGCGGATGATCACATCCACCTGTTCTTCATAGTTCTTGTTGCAGGCTTCTCTGTGCTGGAAGAATGTTTCCGGCTGCTCAGCGGAGCCTGTGTGATGGGGATGGTTCGGATTCAGGGCATTGGCCTTGAATCTCTTGATGGCATCCCAATCCACCATTTCGCTCAGTTCATCGTAATCCCATGTGTAGATCTTCTGCTGCTCGTGGGATGTTCTGAATCCGTCGAAGAAGTGGAGCATCGGCACCTTGCCCTCGATGGCGGACATATGCGCCACCGCCGCCAGGTCCATGACCTCCTGCGGGTTTCTGGAGCAAAGCATGGCGAATCCTGTCTGGCGGCAGGCCATGACATCGGAGTGATCGCCGAAGATGTTCAGCGCGTGTGTGGAGATGGTTCTGGCGGATACATGCAGTACCGTCGGATATCCTTCCGCCGCGATCTTATACATGTTGGGGATCATCAGCAGCAGGCCCTGCGACGCCGTGAATGTGGTGGTCAGCGCGCCTGCTGTGGTGGAACCGTGGACCGCGCCGGCAGCGCCGCCTTCGGACTCCATTTCTACAACTTTGACTTCTTCGCCAAAGATATTCTTTCTGTTGACGCTAGCCCAGTCATCTACGTTCTCAGCCATGACGGAAGACGGAGTGATGGGATAGATCGCTGCAACTTCAGAGTAAGCATAGGCAACGTGTGCAGCGGCTGTGTTGCCGTCCATTGTCTTTCTGATTCTCATCGTTACCACTTCCTTTCTTCCTGGTCATCGATCTTAATCGCGTCCATCTGGAGATAATTGTATTCGGGCACGACGCGCTCAGCGATCAGCTTTCTGGAGCAGACATAGGTGCAGACTCCGCAGTTGACGCACTTCTCATGATCGATGAAGGGATTCCCGTCGATCATGGTGATGGCGCCGGACGGACAGTTGTCCGCGCAGTCGCCGCAGCCGATGCAGCCGACGCCGCAGACTTCAAGACGTCTCTCGGGATCCGCCTTGGATGTGCAGGCAGTCTGCTTGACGCCCTTGTAGGGAACCATGATGATTTTATCTCTCGGACAGGCGCGCATGCAGTCGCCGCAGCCCACGCACTTGTCCGGATCCACCTGTGCCACACCCAGTTCGTTGGTGATGGCATCGTAGCGGCAGACGCTGGCGCAGTCGCCCAGACCCGCGCAGCTGTACGCGCAGATGTCGTTGGCATCCAGATCGATATCCGCCACCTCGCGGCAGGAGGTCAAGCCCATCTTCTTCAACTGACGGTTGCCTTTGGCGCCGCCGACGCAGCGAACCAGCGCGACCTCTTCCTTCGCCTTGGTCAGATCATGCAGGGTATCCTTGATGATCTTTTTTCTGCACTTGACCGTACAGGTGATGCAGCCTTCGCAGATGCTGTAATCGATTTTGGCGTACCGTCCGGCTACGTTGTTGCCCATCACCATTTCAATAGCGTCCCTGGGACAGGACATGGCGCAGTCGCCGCAGCCGATGCAGCCGTAGCCGCAGGTCGCCAGCGTCTCCTGTTCATCCGCCTTGGATGAACAGGGAATAAAGTTGGTCGCCTCTCTGGGAATCATCTCAATGATGTTCTGGACGCATCCGCCCAGGCAGGCCTCGCAGCCGGAGCACTTGTCCCGGTCGATGACCAGAC
Source organism: Bacillota bacterium (assembly GCA_030535715.1). GTDB lineage: Bacteria > Bacillota > Clostridia > Peptostreptococcales > Anaerovoracaceae > Lentihominibacter. The sequence continues at coordinate 9,327 of JAUNRL010000019.1, read as the reverse complement.
GGCCATTGTCCAGCTTCATCGCGTCAAACCTGCAGCGCTCGATACATGTGCCGACACCGAGACATCCGTACTTGCATTCCCCTTCCTGCACGCCGGCCTTCCTGGCCTCATCACAGCTCTTGCAGACGACAAAGCGCTCCGGGGCGGCCGCTGTTCCCGCGCACCGCACAAAGGCAACCTTATCCTCCACCTCAACAGGCTCGACGCCCATGATCTCGGCGATCGCCGCGACGGCGCCGCTGTTGCAGGCAGGGCACAGGGCGACCGATCCTCCCTCGGCAATAGCAATTGAACATGCCTGACAGGACGGGTAGCCGCATCCACCGAATCCGCCGCAATCGACGCCCGGCAGCAGTGCCAGGATCTGCTTTGCTGATTCATTCATTTTTGTCATTCTCTTACCTCCATTGGCAACAACGCATTGTCCATATAAATGATACAGTATTTTGTATACACGGTGTTTATATTGTATCACCCTTACCCTTGGCGTCAACCGTTTTCCCGTGAATTTCTTGTTCTTTTTTCTGTCCAAATTAGAGTTTTCTAACCTGCATTTTTCAACTGTTTCGGGATTTTTCCGGACGGCATTTCCCCGCCGAAAAGCATCGGATACGGGATCGCTTCGCTCCGCATCAGTGGCACATGGCGCAAAGGCAATTCCGTCGCGATCAGCGATTCGTTTCTGCAGGATCAGATAGATGGTATATTATTGTAGCACAGTCTCTCCGTCAATGCATGAATATCCCTGCCGAAATCTCCCTCCAGCAGAATTTCCGGCGAAAGGGTCTGCCGCTCCGCCAGACGGATCCGTCCAGGGGCATGCTCCCGCCCTTGCGGCCGGCCGACCGCCGGCCGCCTCTGTTTTCCACTGCCGCCTTCCTCTTCCTGTTCAGGCTGCCCGTTGTCCACCCGGAGCGAGCCGGCCAGTCCCCCCTCCCCCAGCTCACTGCGAAGCCAGGATCGGTACCGCTCCTCCCGATCCGGCTGAGGACGCCGCTCCACCAGACAGATCCGGTTCGCCGACCGGATCACGGCCAAAGCCGCTTCGGAACAGGAACATCCCGCATCAACCAGAACCGCATCGAAGCGACCGGATCCGGCGAGGGCCCGAAGCGCCCGGTCCGCCTCCTCTCCCGAAAGGATCCCCAGAGGATTTCTTCCCGCAGAAGGCGCCAGTGCTTCCACGCCATAGCCGTCCCGGATCAGAAAGCGATCCGGCGCCGGCATCGTTTCCGCTCCGAACAGCCGGTACAGATATTCCTCCACACCGGCCGCGCCCTGGGGACGCGCCATGTACTCCGTCGTCGCTTCCACGGGATCCAGCGTGATCACCAGTACCCGTCTGCCGTAAAACCGAGTCATGTCCTGCCCCACCGCCAGGGCGACCGTCGTGCATCCGGCGCCCCCCTGCCAGGAGGCAAAGGCAATCACATCCGCATCCGCCGCTCCGCTGCAGGAAATGCTCTCCCCGGTCAGCTGCTCATAAATGGCGGTAAGCCGCGCGGCCAGAACGCTGGCTGTGCTGTATTTGCCGATCCGAAACCGCGGCTCCTCCGATTCACCCCCGCTTTCATCCCCGGGCTGCGCGGCATCCGCCGGCCGATCCGTCAGCCAGATCAGGTTCCCGCCGCAGAGATTCTCGATCTCGCTGCCGTCCCAGAGAATGAGGGCAAAGCTGTCCCGGTAATCCCAGCCTCTCCGCTGCCATGTGGTCAGGAAGGCATCCCGGGTATGGATCGTCGGCATGAAGCCGCGGCTGACCTCCTGCAGCGCACGGGCGAGGGCCTCCGCGTAATGCCGATCATCCGTAACAATGGCCAGCGAAATGGTACTCATCGTCTTCTCCCTCGTCGTCTTCTCTCCCCTCCCGTTATATTTTACAGTAATTTCCAGTTCTCGTCAACCATTTATTTCTATTATTGACTATATTTTCCATCTACCCATAGCGTTGGCTTATGATGACATCGTTATGATTGCCTCCTATAGCGGAAAGCGGATTCTGCCCTTTCCTCTTTCCATGGTTCCCGTACTCGAACTGCAGTGGGCGCTGGCTTTTGGCGTGATCACAGCCGGCATCGTTGTCTTTTTCATCACCTGCGGCGTTGTCGCCATCGTCTGATCCTCATGCCGGAGATTCTCCGACCCTTTGGCTACCGCCTGGACGTCAGCCAGTAGGCGCATCCCACGAACACGCCGCCCACGATGTTGCCCAGCGTGACCGGAAGAAGATTCCGGATCAGGAAAGCGCCGAAGGAGAATCCGCTCACATCCACCCCGGCCATCTGCACATAAGCCTCATTTCCCGCAGCCATCAGGCCGGCCGGAATGAAGTACATGTTGGCCACGCTGTGCTCAAACCCGGAAATGATGAACAGACCGATGCAGAACCATACCGCCAGCATCCTGCCGATGGCTGTCTGAGCGCCCGTTGCCATCCAGATGGCCAGGCAAACCATCCAGTTGCAGAGGATGCCCAGCACGAGGGCCCTGCCGAAGGTCAGACCGCACTTGGACATCGCTGTCTTTACCACCAGCGCACCCAGCATGCCGCCGCCGCTGTCCCACAATCCGGTGCAACTGATCAGCAGAACCATCAGGATCGATCCGGCAAAATTACCTGCATAGACGATTCCCCAGTTTCGCAGCATAGCCCCCGCCCTGAATTTTCTGTCCAGCAAACCGGTGAACATAAGGCAGTTTCCGGTAAACAGCTCTGCCCCGCAGAGAACAACCATCATCAGACCCACCGGGAACACGGCTCCGGCCAGAACTTTGCCGGCGCCGAAGGTGGCCGGATCGCTGATCAGCCCGAAGGAAGCCATCTGTGAGGCCTGCGCCCCGAAGGCAATGTAAGCTCCGGCCAGGATCCCCAGCACAAACAGCTTCCAGGCCGGTGCCGTGGCCTTGAATATACCGGAATCGGATACTTTCTCCAGAATCTCTTTTGTCGTCAGTGTCTGCATTGCTGTTCCTGTTTCCCGCCGGTCAGCGCCTTCAGTTTTTTGAAGACTTCCGGATGGCTGCGCTTGATGCTGGCGGGCTTGTAATCCTCTCTCGTCGTCGTATAATGCACGGTCTCCGCCTCATGGCAGAGCTCGTCTGTGGTCGCATTGTACATTCGGTAACGAAAATGCATGCGCAGGCCCGTGAAGCGGGACAGTTCCATTTCCACCCGGAAGGTATCGCCGAACCGGAGAAACCCCATAAACGTCGACCGGGACTCGGTGAACGGCACGACGATTCCCTGCCGCTCCATTTCCGCGTAGGACATCAGGTTGTCCTCCATCCAGGCCAGACGGGCCTCCTCCAGGATGCGAAGATAGTTGGAATGATGAATGACCCCCATCCGGTCTGTCTCATAGTAATTGACGTCTCTGCTGTAGCTCCACATCACCGTTTCCTACTTTCTCTTCAGTTCACCGGCTTCCAGATCCTTCGCCGCCTGCTGCTTCAGTACATAGTGCTGCTTCTTTCCGGTTGCCGTCATGGGCAGACTGTCCACAATCCTGTACCAGCGGGGCCGCTTGTAGGCGGACAGCATGGGTGTCTCCAGGCAGAAGTCGAAGACTTCCCGGATGGTAAGCGAATCGTCTCTGGGGACGATGTATGCCGCGATGGCCTGTCCTCTCGCCTTGTCGGGGACCGACGTCACCATGCAGTCGGCCACCTTGTCGAACTCGTTGATGGCCTCCTCCACCTGGGTCGGATAGACGTTTTCTCCGGCGCTGATGATCATGTCATCCTTTCGTCCGCTGATGGTCACATACCTATGCTCATCCCAGAAGCCCAGGTCATTGGTGTACATCCATCCTTTGTAGAACTTCTTTTCCTGCTCCTCCGGGTTGTTGTAGTAGCTGTAGGTGGACTTGCCGGGACTGTACAGAATGACCTCGCCGACGGTTTCGTTGTCCATGGGAACCAGTTCATCGGGCTCTGCCTTGTGGTCTTCGTAGATTTTCACCACCCGGACCTCATCATCGGTGCAGCTGCCGCCCACGCTGCCGGCGTATTGCGGAAGATCATAAGGGCGCAGGAAGGAATTCCAGAAGGTTTCCGTCGTGCCGTACCCGTTGAAAATGTTCGGCGTCAGCACACTGAGGAACCGCTCACAGGCCGCCTTTTCCAGAGGCGCTCCCATGGTCACCAGACCCTTCAGGGAGGAGAGATCCGCCGGTTCCTTTTCCTGGGTTCTGGCCATCATCTCAAGGGACGACGGCGATCCGGTCAGGAAAGAGATGTGATACTTCTCCACATAATTCAGCGTCACCCTCGGAGAGAAGGCCCGCAGCAGCACCAGGCACGCACCCACATAGAACGTCGGGCAGGTTCCGCCGGAATGGCTGCCGCCCCGGTGAAACAGCGGGGTCATGTTCATGCAGATATCCTGGCTGCTCAGCGGGTAATGCATGATCGCATCGTGCGCGGACAGCACCTCGTTGATATCATTCAGAGGAACGTTCTTCGGCAGAGCCGAAGTTCCGCTGGTGCACATCCGCACGACCTCATCATAAATATGATGGGGAAAATCCATCGCCGGGGTATCCTTGCTGTGGTGCTCCACGTAGTCCCGGTAATGAATATGACCCAGAGGCGTTTTCTCATCGTCCAGGTTATCCGCCATGATCAGCCGAAGGGGTTTACAGGCAGACAGCTTCGCTGCTTCCGCCACCATCTCCTTCATTTCGGCGCAGTAAATGACCACCTTCGGCTCATTGTGCTCGATCAGCCGAGCCACTTCTCCAGGCGACAGCTTGTAGTTGGCCAGATTGACGATGGCCCCCACCTTCCGGGGGGCAATATAGGTGAAGCAGAACTCCGGACAGTTATTCAGGATGGACATGACCACGTCATTCTTCCCGACGCCGTCTTCCTTCAGCGCATTGGCCAGCATGTTGACCTCTTCATCCAGCTCCTTGTACGTCCAGACCCTCTCTATCGCAGGATCAATCAGTGCAGGTCTGCTGCCGTAGCGGCGGACATTGCGCAGGAATCCGTTGAGCCAGGTGTACTCATGCTCGAAGGTTTCCACAAACATTCTGTCGTCATAGGTTCTCTCCATGGTTTCCTCTCCTTTTCATGTCGGTTTTCCCGTTCCGCCTATGCCAAAAGGCATGACCGCCTTCGCATACCCCGTTACCGGAATTATACAATAGCTCTTCTGTGAATGCAAAGGCAATCCCGGTCCAGCTCAATCGCCCCGCCCTCCTTCCGGCAGAAAACGGCAAAGAATTTGCACTGTACCATGACAGAGTGTATAATATGTATGCCTCTGAACGCTAACGATGTAAACCCCGTTTCCGGTTACCGCGAAAAAGAAAACGAGGTATTGTATGTTGAAAGAGAAAAAGAAAAAAAAGGAAAGAAAACCCCTCCTCTGGAACCGAAATGCGAAGTCCGACCGGAATGCGAAGCATGACCGGGCCGAAGCGACCGACGGGAATGCCGGATCCGCAGCCGGGGCGGAGGTTCCCCAGCTTTCCTATTCCATCGGTGCGAAGATCCTGGAGGAGCGGAACGCCATCCCGGCGGAAACCTACCGGAAGCACGATGTGAAACGCGGGCTTCGAAACCACAACGGCGCCGGCGTCATTGTGGGCCTGACCCACATCGGCGAGGTCTGCGGATACAACATTGATCAGCAGGGAAACAAGATTCCCATTGAAGGCCAACTCCATTACCGGGGTTATGACATTAACGACCTGGTCAGCAGCTGTCTACAGGAAAACCGATTCGGCTTTGAGGAGGTTTCCTACCTTCTGATCATGGGCGAACTGCCCAGCAAAAAGGAGCTGGACGCCTTCTGCGGGATTCTCGGCGAGCACCGGGATCTTCCCACCGGCTTTGCCCGGGATATGATCCTGACGGCGCCCTCAAAGAACATCATGAACAAGCTGGCCCGAAGCGTACTGGCCCTCTACAGCTTTGACGACAACCCGGACGATGTCTCCGTGAGCAATGTGCTCCGTCAGTCCTTCCAGCTGATGGGCTATTTCCCCGCGATCATCTCCTACGCCTACCAGGCCAAAAGCTCCTTCTTCGACAGGAAGAGCCTTCATCTTCACTCGCCGATTCCCGAGTTGTCCACCTCGGAGAACATCCTGCGGATGCTTCGGCCCATGGGCGAATACACGGAACTGGAGGCCAAGCTGCTGGACATCAGCATGATGCTGCACGCGGAGCACGGCGGCGGCAACAATTCTTCCTTCACCACCCACCTGGTCACCTCATCGGGTACAGACACCTACTCCGCCATCGCAGCGGCCGTCGGTTCCCTGAAAGGGCCCAAGCACGGCGGAGCGAACATCGCGGTCATCAATATGATGAATGACATCAAGGCGCACGTGCCCGACATCAATGACCACGGAAAGCTGGATGACTATCTGGTGAAGATCATACGAAAAGAAGCTCACGACCGGACCGGTCTGATCTATGGCATGGGCCACGCGATCTATACCCTGTCCGATCCCCGGGCAAAGATTCTGAAATCCATGGCCGGAGAACTGGCCGAGAGCAAAGGGCTGATGGACGACTTCCTTCTCTGCGACTACATTGAGCGCCGTGTGCCGGCTCTGTTTGCCGAAGTGCATGGCCGGGAAACGATCCTGCCGGCCAACGTGGATCTGTATTCCGGCTTCGTCTATCACGCGCTGGATATCCCTGTCGATGTGGCCACCCCGCTGTTCGCCACCGCGCGGCTGTCAGGCTGGTGTGCCCATCGGATCGAAGAACTGGTCGCCGGCGGCAAACTGATGCGCCCCGCCTATAATTCCGTGCAGAAGCACCAGAGCTACATTCCCATTGCCGAGAGGAAGAGTTTTTTCTTCTGACGTCGTCCCGGACGGCGCAGTTTGCTGAGCGGATGCCGGAGCTGTCTTCAGTACAGCTCCGGTTTTCTGTGTCTAAGCAAAGGCAGCTGTTCCCGGATCTCATCTACCCGGCCGAAGTCGATGTCCGCAGCAACGATCCGCGCCTTCTCATCGGCATGGGCGGCGAAATCACCCCAGGGAGTGGCGATGCAGGAATTGCCCCAGGCCACATAGACGCCCTGCTCATCCCTGGCCGGCGCACAGGCCGCGAAATAGACCTGGTTGTCCAGCGCCCTGGCCCGCATGGTCAGATCCCAGTGGGCCGGCCCCGTGGTCATGTTGAAAGCCGCCGGCAGCACGATCAACTTCGCGCCGGCCAGCGCCATCTTCCGGTGCCACTCCGGGAAGCGGACGTCGTAGCAGATGGCCACACCGATTTCGCCGAATTCCGTCTCCAGCAGGGTCATGTCCTTTCCCGCCGTCAGGGTGTCCGATTCCATGAACCGGATGCCGTCCTTCACGTCGATATCGAAGAGATGCACCTTCCGGTGGCGGCCGATCACCTTTCCCTTCGGATCAAAACAGAAGGCGGTGTTGTAGACCCTGTCCCCGTCCAGTTCCGAGATGGATCCACCGATGAGCCAGATGCCCAGTTCCTCCGCCAGCCGGGACATGAACTCCACCGTGGGGCCGTCCGCCGGCTCAGCGTATTCGCGGAAACAGTCGTTGGAATAGGGGCAGTCCCACATCTCCGGCAGGGAAATCACCTGCGCGCCTTCCTCCGCCGCCTGACGGATGAACTGTTCCGCCGTCTTTCTGCTCTCGTCCTTGTCCATGGATCCTGCCATCTGACACAGTGCCAATCGGAAACTCATTTTCCCCTCACTTCCTGCTTCCGCATATCCCCCGTCGGGATTTCCCGCTTCAGCACTTCCAACAGTACCTTCGTAACCCTGCCCGTCAGTCCCCAGATGGCCCATCCGTCCACATCGTAGACAGGAACCGGCGAACGGAACTGTGCCCAGGGGTAGGAGTCCGCCCCGGTCACCCGCTCACAGGGAAACCCTTCCGGACCTTCCTGAATGTTATCTGCCCAGTACATCTCCGGCTCCGCCGCCAGAAGATCCACCAGGGCAACGGTGAACACCCGGTCCACCTCCTCGCGGCTGAGCGAAAGCCGTTCCTCCGCCCCCTCCCGGATGAATCCGGGGAAGCAGTGTATGGCAAATCGGCCGACGCCGTAAACGGTTGTCAGCTCGTCCATCAGCTCAATGTCTTCCGCCGGAATCCCGATTTCCTCTTCGGTCTCCCGCAGAACGCACACGGAGAAGTTCTCCCCTTCCTCCACCATACCGCCGGGAAAGCAGATCTCTCCCGGCTGCCGGTCCAGATCGCTGGCCCGCACCTCATAGAGTACCCGCAGCCCTTCCGGATGACGAAGCAGCGGGATCAGGACGGCGTAATGGCGAAAATGGTTTTCGATCACCGGCGAAGCGGCAGCAAGCCGCTTCCGGACGACGTCTTCCGTCAGCCCGCCGCTGTCCGTTCCGTTCTGTTCTGTTGACTGGTCATTCATCTGCTGTTCTCCTCCCGCTGCCGGGCCGTGCGGTTTGTTCTCTCCTGTCCTGCGGTCCGTCCTTACGCTTTCCTTCGTGTCTTCTCGATCTTTTCCTGATACCCTGCCTTCTTCTGCCGCAGGAGATTCAGCAGAGACGCAGTCAGGATCAGGGCGATGCCCAGGACCGTATTCCACAGGATGGTCTCCTTCAGCACGATCCGGGCCAGCACGGGCGCGATGGCCGGTTTCAGGAAAAAGGCAACGGATCCCGTCGCCGCGTCGGACAGTTCAATGGCCCGGAAGTAGCTGTAATACCCGACGCCGGTCACCAGGATTCCCACGTAGAGCACGATGGGCAGATGCCCGGCCACGCCGGCCAGAACCGGCTTGCCCAGGATCAGGATGATCACCAGAAGAATCAGCGAGCCCAGCAGAAAGCTGAAGCTGGTCTGGGCGATGGAACCCATCCGCTCGGCGCAGACCTTTCCGGCGACGGTATAGGCACCAAAGACAAAGGCCGACAGCAGCATGAGGATCATGCCGCAAAGCGTGTTTCCTGCCTGCACATCCCACGGCCGGAGCATGAACGCCACACCGATCAGAGCGATGACCAGCACGATCAGCTTTTCCCGGTTCAGCTTTTCGTCGGTGAATACGTGGGCGAACACTATGGTGAAAAAGGGACTGGTGCAGATCAGCACCGCCACGGTGGACGCGTTGGCCGCCATGATGGAAAGCTGAAACAGCACCATGCTGATGGAAATCCCCAAGGTTCCCACGCCGGCCAGCTGAAGCAGGTCACACGCACACAGACGGTATTGCCTTTGCTTCAGTTCCCGCAGCGCAAAAGGCAGCAGAACCAACCCGCCGATGGCGAACCGCAGGAAGGTCAGCTGAAACGCATCGAACTCCCCGCCTCCGATCTTGCAGGAGACCTCCATGGAGCCGAAGAGAAAGGCCGTG
>JAUNRL010000163.1 GCA_030535715.1 Bacillota bacterium | reverse complement strand
CGCCCTGACCATGGGCTCCTCGATGTGATCGATGAGCACCGGATCGGGCAGATTGGACGGATTCTGCACCATCTGCACGGTGCCGTCGTTCAGGACAACCTTATAGATGACGCTGGGCGAAGTGGTGATCACACCCAGATCAAACTCCCGCTCCAGCCGCTCCACGATGATCTCCATATGCAACAACCCCAGGAATCCGCAGCGGAAGCCGTATCCCAGCGCCGTAGACGTCTCCGGCTCGAAGTGGAACGCCGCGTCGTTAACCTGCAGCTTCTCCAGCGCGTCCTTGACGTTTTCGTACTTCTCACCCTCCGCCGGATAAATGCCGCAGTAGACCATGGACTGCACCTTCTTGTATCCGGGCAGCGGCTCATCCGCCGGATCATCATCCATCGTAATCGTATCGCCGACCCTGGCGTCCGCCACCTGCTTGATGCTGGCGCAGACATAGCCCACCTCGCCGGCACGTAGCTGCCTGCACTCCACCGGCCCCGGTCTGCAGGTTCCGACCTCGGTAACCTCGTACCTTTTCCCCGTATTCATCAGGCGGATCATATCGCCTTTTTTTATTTTCCCCTCGAAGATTCTGGCGTAAATAACCACACCTTTGTAATTATCATAATATGAATCAAAAATGAGTGCCTTCAGTTTCCCGCCTTCGTCTCCGCTCGGCGCCGGGATCCTCTCCACAATCGCCTCCAGGAGTTTCTCGATCCCGGTTCCCTCCTTGGCGGAAACCAGCGGCGCATCCTGCGCCTCCACGCCGATGACCTCCTCGATCTCCTCCTTCACCTCATCGGGCCTCGCCGACGGCAGATCGATCTTGTTCAGCACCGGCATGATCTCCAGATCCTCATCCATGGCCAGATACACATTAGCCAGCGTCTGGGCCTCAACGCCCTGAGTCGCATCCACCACCAACACCGCGCCCTCGCAGGCCGCCAGGCTTCTGGATACCTCATAGGTAAAGTCAACGTGGCCCGGGGTATCGATCAGATTAAAAATATACTCATTCCCGTCCTTCGACGGAAACACCAGCCTCGTCGTCTGCAGCTTGATCGTGATCCCCCGCTCCCGCTCCAGATCCATATTATCCAGAAACTGCTCCCGCATCTCCCTCTGGCTCACCAGCCCCGTCTTCTCAATAATCCGGTCCGCCAGCGTCGACTTGCCATGGTCTATATGGGCAATAATGCTGATATTCGTGATATACTTCTGATAGTCGCTCATTCTGTATTGCTTATCTTCTCTCTGTTCTCTGTTCTTCCATCTACCCGGGCCGTCATTTATGATGGCTCCATTATACGTCACACCCCCTCATTGTTCAATAACCTCCGTACATTTCCCTCCCCCGCCCCCGGCGCCACACTCTTCCATTCCTCCTTCCCGCTTTTTCCCCGCACCGCCTCCTTCTTTCGCATCCTCTCCATCCTCCAGCGACCCATTTCCCGGATATGGAATTATTTCCCATTTATAGTTGACAAATATTTCCATTTTTTGTATCATCGACTTACCAGCGAATTTATCATTCAAAAAATCATTACGCAAAGTCGGTCATCCCATCGCATTTCATCTATTTTTGAACGATACGGCTTTAATAACCATACTCATGCAGAAAAATAAGCAAATCTTTGAATGACCTGCTTATATCTGGATTGATTATTCAAAAAGGGGGACAATATGGGAATCATCAGCTATAATCTAGACCAGATTTTGAATCATATCAGGGTTCAAAAGCAGTTTTTTCAAAAAGCCTTGGAGAATAGTCCTCCGGGAACTCTGCACAAACGGACCTACAAGGGACAGCTGCAGTATGTCCACGCTGTAACTCTGGCCAACGGTACTTTGCAGCGACGCGGCATCGCAAATGACAATCCGCTGCTTCGCGGACTTGCCCAGAAAGAATATGCGCAGAATGCCCTGAAGGATTTGAACCGGCATCAAGCTCTCATCCAGCAGGTATCAGACCAGATCACGGACATCACGCCATCCTCGCTTGTTCCTCGGCTGAAACTGGCTTACCGTTCTCTTCCAACCGGCATCTTCCTCCCTGATTCATCCATAACCGGAACACTGATCGCAGATCCGGGACAACCGGCCGTTCCCTGTCCAGTCCCCGCCTCCCGCCTGAAAGCGCTGCACCGCTGGGCAGCGGAGCCATACGAACAATCCGACCGCTATCCTGAAGAGAAGGACAAGGAAACCAGTCGGGGATTATGGGTCAGATCAAAATCCGAAATGCTCATCTGCGAGAAGCTCTACGTATTCGATGTTCCCTTCCGGTATGAACAGGTTCTGCATATCGGCAATCGCTCGTTTGCTCTCGACTTTACCTTCCTTGACCGGAACAACAACCCGTTCTATCTGGAGTACTGCGGAATCATGAACGAACCGGGATATGTAAAAACCTTTCGGTGGAAAAGGGATCTCTTCGAGGCTGTCGGCATCAGTGAGTGGACAAACATGATCTATATTTTCGAAAAAAACAACAAGATCAGTGTGAAGCACATCGAAACCATTATCCGCGAGCAGATTCTCCCTCGCCTTTAGTCTTGTACAAAGGCAACCCCTGGCCCGGTCATCATTGCCTTCCCGGTTCCCGACCGGGGGACCTCATGCTGCCCCGGGAAAAGAATAGTCTTGATATTCCCGGAATCCTCATATATACTAGTACTCGCGAATATG
>JAUNRL010000162.1 GCA_030535715.1 Bacillota bacterium | reverse complement strand
TGCGGGAGACGATGGCAGCGGCAGTTATGACCAAGCCGCCGGGACACTGCTTTGATAAGCGAAAAGCGTCGGCAGGGAAATCCATGGTAGAGATCGGAGGATAAGAAATGGGAAAACTGATGGCTGTCTGCGTCAGTGAAAACAGGGGAACACAGAAGACGCCGGTGGAGTCCGCGGTGCTGCGGGAAGATCACGGCATCGAGGGAGACGCCCATGCGGGGAACTGGCACCGGCAGGTCAGTCTGCTGGGGCTGGAAAAGATAGAAGCGTTCCGGGCGCGGGGCGCGGAGGTGGACTTTGGCGCCTTCGGTGAAAACCTGATCGTTGAGGGATTTGATTTTCGGAATCTGCCCGTGGGAACCAGGTTTCGCATCGGGGATGCGCTGCTGGAAATGACCCGGATCGGCAAAGAGTGCCATACCCACTGCGCGATTTATCATCTGGTGGGCGACTGCATCATGCCCCGGGAGGGCGTCTTCGCCAGAGTGCTGGAGGGCGGACGGATCTGCCCGGGGGACGAAGTGGAAGAGATTCCCCCGGCGGCGGACCGGCCCTTTACCTGTGCCTGTGTAACCCTGTCCGATAAGGGAGCGCGGGGTGAGCGCAAAGATGAAAGCGGTCCGCTGATGGCGGAGATGATGAGCGAAGACGGCTACGATGTGGTTGAATCGGTGATGATTCCCGACGATTATGAAACCATCGTGAAGGAACTGAAGCGCCTCGCGGATCAACGGCAGATCAACGTGATTCTGACCACCGGAGGCACGGGTTTTTCCACGCGGGATGTCACTCCGGAAGCTACGGCGGAGGTCTGTGAACGGATGGCGCCAGGCATCGCCGAGGCGATCCGCGCGTTCTCCATGACGAAGACGCCGCGGGCCATGCTGTCCCGTGCGGCCAGCGGCATCCGGGGGCAGAGCCTGATCATCAATCTGCCGGGCAGTCCGAAAGCCGTAGGCGAAAGTCTGGGATTCATTCTTCCCTCCCTTCGGCACGGGCTGGAGATTCTTACGGGCAGGGCATCCGACTGCGCGCGCAGATAGGAGGATACGATGGAGTTCAATCATTTTGACAGCAAAGGCAATGCCCGCATGGTGGACGTCTCCGAAAAGGACATCACCCGGCGCGCAGCCGTCGCGGAGGGAACCGTCGAAGTCAGCCGTGAAGTGATGGACGCCATCACCGGAGGCAGGGTGAAAAAAGGTGACGTTCTGACCGTGGCTCAGATGGCCGGCATCGCGGGAACGAAAAAAACCGCCGACCTGATTCCCATGTGCCATCCGCTGGCTCTGACCAACGTGGAGGTAACCTTCGAGGTTGACCGGGAGGCTGGAGAGATCAAAGCGGTCTGCCGGGTACAGGTGGATGGAAAGACCGGCGTGGAGATGGAAGCGCTGACCGGTGTGGCTGCAGCGCTGCTGACCATATATGATATGTGCAAGGCCATCGACAAGCGGATGCGGATCAGGGATATTCACCTGGTGGAAAAGAGCGGCGGCCGGAGCGGAAACTTCCGGTTCTGAAGGGAGGATATGAACATGACACAGAAGCATCTCGGAGGATTATCGGCAACAGAACGGGGTCTTGAACTGGCAGGACTGGGTGCAGGCGCGCGGATCCTGGATGTGGGCTGCGGCAGGGGAGAGACGGTAAACTATCTGGTGAACCGCCGCGGTATGAAGGCGGAGGGCATCGACATCAACCTGTCCGCGATCGCAGAGGCGAAGGAGCGGTTCCCGGGGATTGATGTGAAATTCGGCGACGGAGAATTTCTGGATGACTATATGTCCTTTACCTTTGACGGCATTTTCATGGAACATACCCTCGGCCGGATCAACATGTCGGACGAAGCCCTGCACGAAGCCTGCTGCGTGATGAAAAAAGGCGGGAAGCTGATCGTTGCCGATCTCTATGAGAAGGATCCGGATCCGGCGCTGATGCGGGCGGTCCGGATCGAAGCGGACCGGCTCAACCGGATTCCTCATCAGGAGGGCGACTGCGAGGACCGGAGAATGAAATTTGTGGACTTTCGTTTCGCGGGAGCGTTTTACCGGGAACCGCTCCTCCGGCAGCTGAAGGAGACGGGCTTCCATGTCATTGCCTTCGAGGACCGGACGAAAGATCTGGAAGAGTACCTGACCGACGCCGCGGGCGGCGAAGAGGCGGCGCTGAAGGAACTGAACCCGGATCTGGATCTGCAGGCCGGGGGAAAGAAGAGAATAATCAGCAGCTTTCTGCTGGTGGCGGCCAAGCCACTGTAATCATTGTGATAAGGGAGGCTGAACATGAGCGAATCGATTTCCTACATGGCAAGAAAATATATTGAAGAAGGCTATGATTTCGTGGTGGCCAGAGTGGTTAGTACCAGCGGCTCCACGCCCAGGCATGCGGGTGCCATCATGCTCATGCGGGAGGGCGGACACACCGTCGGCACCGTAGGCGGCGGCCTGCTGGAGCATGAGACGGAGAAACTCTGCCGGCAGATGCTGAAGACCGGAGAAAAGCACCTGACCTACGAGTTCATGCTCGACGAAAAACGGAAAGAAGCCGGTGCTCTGGATATGGGCTGCGGCGGCGACGCGACCATTGAGATCGAATACATTGAAGCGGCGAATCCGGGCAGTTTCGTGGAAGACTTCAAGATCAAAAGCAAGGCGTATATCTTTGGCGCCGGTCACGTGGCCAAGGCCCTGGAACCGGTACTCCGGCATGTGGAT
>JAUNRL010000018.1 GCA_030535715.1 Bacillota bacterium | reverse complement strand
AGAAGATATGGCGGGCAGGGGGGAGGGCCTGCATACGCAGGGCGTCAAAGCCAAGATCGCGAAGGTAAGTCGTTGCCTTTGCACGGGACAGGGTCCCCGGAGTGTTGGGGAACTCGTACAGCCCGGCGAGAAGCCCCGTTTCACTCCGCTTGCGCAGCACCAGCTGCTGATCGTAGTAAATGAGAAACACGGTCTTCTCTTCGATGGTGCGCGGCTTTTTCGAACCGGTGAATGGAAACTGCTCTTCCGTTCCGTTTCGGTGAGCAGCGCACCGGCTGCGCCAGGGACAGTTTCCGCAGAGAGGCGTGCCCCGGGGCAGGCAGACCGTGGCGCCCAGATCCATCAGGGCCTGGTTCACGTCGCCGGGCCGGTCGTCAGGGAAGAGGCCGTCGAAATAGGCGGCCGCTTCTTTTTTTGCCGCGCTGGATTTGATGTCCTGATCGAAGCCGGTCATCCGCGCGAAGATCCGCAGCAGATTGCCGTCGATGGCCGGAATCCGTTCGCCGAAGCAGATGGAGGCGATAGCGGCCGCCGTGTAGGGCCCGATGCCGGGAAGGGAAAGGAGCTCCTTCGCCGTGCGGGGTATCCTGCCGCCCCGTTCCTCGGTGATCTGCACGGCTGCGCGGTGAAGGTTGCGCACCCGGCTGTAGTATCCCAGCCCCTCCCAGAGCTTCAGGTACACGTCTTCTTCCGCTTGCGCCAGAGACGGAATATCGGGAAGTCGCTCCAGAAACCGTGCATAGTATCCCCGAACTGCTTCCACCCGGGTCTGCTGCAGCATGATCTCCGACAGCCAGACATGGTAGGGCGAGGGTTCTCTGCGCCAGGGCAGATCCCGTCGGTTCTCGTCGTACCACCGAAGCAGCTGCCGGGCAGGCTCCAGATCGGTTGTTGGGTTTTTTGTCTGCGTCATGAGTCGTTTTGCCTCCCGGACAGCGCCGCCGGGGGAATTCCAGAGCTGTCTTCCCTGCGCTGACGGTATGTGTCATCTGTGATAACATTATACCACAGAGTCCGTTCTGTCTGACTCACCAATGATCCGGATTGTCAGGGAGGTATGTGTCAAGCCGCTGGCAACCCCGTTCCGCCGGCATTCGGTTTCGCCCCGCCTCTTGCAATCGCCGGGGGGAATTGGTAGAATAGCCTTCGGAGGAGGTGCCGGGAAGATCTTCCGGCAGACACCCATGAATACGCTGATGCTGTTTTATATCGGGGTGCCGCTGCTTGCGGTTGTCGCCGGACTGCTGAGCCGGCTGAACAACGAGACGGTGACACGGATCTTCAATATCCTGATGCTTGCGGCGGTGATTGCCGGCGCGGTATATGTCCTCGCCGGCCACAGAGGCTGGATGCATATTCTGAGTTTTATTGGTCTGACGATTATCGGGAATCTGGCGGGCGTGTTCATCGCCGGCTGGGGGAGAAAATAGTATGGATCAGTTCATGCGGACACTGGAGGAGATCGGGAGCAGACCGGAGGTCATGAAGTGGTCCGGCGCCGTTGTGCTGGCGCTTCTGGGCTTCGGATTCATGCGTGTGTGGCGACACAGCGTGAAGAGCAGCTTCGCCTTCGGAGCGGGAATTTTCGGCGCTATCGTCGTACTGAGTCGGATCAAATACTTGCTGACCGGATCGGCATGAGCCACCGGGCGAAAGCCGCCTCAGCCGGGATTGCCTTTACAAAACGGGATGCAGGTGGTACACTTCGCACGTTGGACGGTATTCGGAGAAACCGTACCACGGAGGGAATACAGTGCAGACAGGATTTATCGGAGCAGGTAAGGTCGGCTGCTCGCTGGGTAGATACTTGAAGGAAAGCGGCGTAAATATTGCAGGATATTATGACCGCAGCGAAAAAGCGGCCGAGGAGGGAGCACAGTTCACGGCAAGCGCGGTCTATGACGATCTGAAGGTCATGGCCGAAGCCTGTGATGTGCTTTTTATTACGGTTCCTGACCGGCGGATCCACGCCGTTTACGAGGAACTCTGCACGTATTCGCTGGATGGAAAAATACTCTGCCACTGCAGTGGAAGCATATCCTCGCAGGAGGCCTTTCCCGGAGCGCGGGACAGGGGCGCCTGCGCATATTCCGTTCATCCGCTGCTGGCGGTCAGCGACCGGTTCGGGTCCTGGCAGGAGCTGGTGGATGCCTTTTTTACCCTGGAGGGAGAAGAAGAGCGCATCGGTGAGATGGAGGCTCTGCTGGAAAAGGCGGGTATGCGTTACCAGATCATTGATCCGGCGTCCAAGACCCTCTACCATCTGGCCGCGGTGACGGCGAGCAATCACATGCTGGCGCTGATCTCCGCTGCCGTGGAAGAATTGGTTCGGTGCGGCTTTTCTGAAGAGGACGCGCGCTCAGCACTGACTCCGCTGGTTACGGGAAACGTCCGGCACGGACTTGAGGCCAGCCTCGACCGCGTCCTGACCGGTCCGGTGGAGCGGGGCGATGTGATCACCCTGAAGAAGCATCTGACGCAGATAGACGATCCCGCCGACCGGCAGCTTTATATGCTGCTGTCCGGCAGACTGCTCAAACTGGCGAAGAGGAAAAACCCCGACCATGATTATACGGAACTGGAGGCGTTTCTTAACAACGTATAAATTACTGTTTTCACATACTCCGGCAGCGACAGCGCGTTGACCGGACAGGAGGACAAACGGATGAAAAACACAGCGGTTACATTTCAGGAGATGAAGCAGAAGGGTGAAAAGATCTCCATGCTCACCTGCTACGACTACTCGACGGCCAAACTGATGGAGGCTGCGGGAATCAATGCGGTGCTGGTGGGAGACTCCCTGGGCAACACCATGCTCGGTTATCCGGACACCCTTTCGGTGACCATGGAGAACATGATCACCTATGGCGGAGCAGTGGCCAGGGGGTGCAGGGACACCCTGGTGGTGCTGGATATGCCCTTTATGTCCTATCAGGTTTCCGTTGAACAGGCGCTGACCAATGCCGGCCGGCTGATGAAGGAAGGCCGGGGAGGCGCGGTCAAGCTGGAGGGCGGCGCGACGGTCTGTCCGCAGATCAAAGCGATGACGGAAGCTGGCATTCCGGTCATGGCGCACTTGGGTCTGATGCCTCAGTCCATCAACACTCTGGGCGGCAACAAAGTGCAGGGCAGGACCCTGAACGCGGCGAAAAAACTGCTGGAGGATGCCTGCGCGATTCAGGATGCGGGTGCTTTTTCCGTCGTGCTGGAGTGCATCCCGGCGCCTCTGGCGGAGTTTGTATCCAAAGCGATCCGGATTCCGACCATCGGCATCGGCGGAGGCAGCGGCTGCGACGGACAGATTCTGGTCTATCAGGATATGCTGGGCATGTTCACCGATTTCGTGCCCAAGTTCGTCAAGCAGTTCGGGAACATCGGCGAGCAGATGACCAAAGCTTTCCGGGACTATGACGCGGAGGTGAAGGCGGCAACCTTCCCCGACGAGGAGCACTCTTTCAAAATGACCGATCCGGATATGCTGAAGGTGCTGAAGGACGAACGGTATCCCGGGGAAGCGGCCGGCGGCGAGACCGATCCGGAGTATCTGGCCAGACTGTATTAGAAAAGGGCAAAGGCAAGATGATCATAGCGAAAACAATCGGGGAAGCGAGAGCTGTGGTGCATCGCTGGAAGGCGGAAGCCCGGACCATCGGGCTGTGTCCCACCATGGGCTATCTTCACGAGGGACATCTGTCCCTGATGCAGGCTTCCATCCGAGACAACGACCGGACGGTGGCGACAGTTTTTGTCAATCCCTTGCAGTTTGGTCCGGCGGAGGATTTGGCGAAATACCCGCGGGATTTCGAGCGGGACTGCCGGATGCTGGAAGCGGAGGGCGTGGACATGGTCTTCGCGCCGGACGCATCGGAGATGTATGCGGAGGACTTTTGTACTTTTGTGGATATGACAATGGTTTCCGAGGGGTTGTGCGGCAGAAGCCGGCCGGTGATGTTCCGGGGCGTGTGCACCGTGCTGACCAAACTGATCAACATCGTCTACCCCAACCGTATGTACATGGGCAAAAAGGATGCTCAACAGCTGGCGGTGGTCCGCCGGATGGTCCGGGATCTGAATTTCAATCTTGAGGTGGTGGGCTGCCCGACCGTCCGGGAAGAGGACGGACTGGCCAAAAGTTCCCGCAACATCTATCTGGATCCCGCGCAGCGGAAGGCGGCCGGGGTGCTTTCCCGTTCTCTGCGGGCGGCTCAGGAAGCCATCGCCGCGGGGCAGACGGAGAGCGCTGAAGTGATCCGATTGCTTCGCTCGAAACTGGAGGAAGAACCCATGTCGGACATAGATTACGTGGAGGCTGTGGACGGTCTGTCCATGCAGCCGGTGGAGCGGCTTAAGGACGGGGATCTGGTGGCGGTGGCGATCCGCATCGGCCAGACTCGGCTGATCGATAATTTTCTGGTCGGCGATCCGCTGATCGACGTGCTCCGGTCATGAGCCGCAGGCAGATGACCGGCCGCGAGTTCGAGGAGTACTGCGCGGACTATCTGCGCCGCCGCGGCTTCAAGAAGGTGACCGTAACCCGGGCAACCGGCGATCAGGGAGTGGACATTCTGGCCCGGCGCCGGGGAAAGACCTACGCGGTGCAGTGCAAGCTGTATCAGAAGCCGGTGGGGAACGCCGCTGTGCAGGAGGCCTTCACCGGGAAGCAGTACTACGACTGCGACCGGGGAATGGTCATGACCAACTCCACCTTTACCAGAGGTGCCCGGCAGCTGGCGGAGCGCACGGACATCGAGCTGTGGGAGGAAATCCCTCTGAAACGGTTCCCGGCGAGAAGATTCCTGTTCGCGGCCGTTCTGCTGGCCATGATCGCCGCGGCGCTCTGGTTCACTCAGCAGCCGGCGGTGTAGAAAAAATCTTGCTTTTGTGGGAAAATCGTATATAATATATAGGCACGCTTTCGCGCAGGGAGGAAGTTGTTCCGCCGGGTGAAGGTGCTGCGGATAATCAATCCTTGCGGCAGAGAAGTCTGCCGCCATCAAGTCCACAGGGAGGTGAAAAACAATGACCAACTATGAGCTGATGTTCATCATTGACCCTGCGTTGGAAGACGAGGCCAGGGAGTCCGTGATCGAGGCCGTCAAGGGCATCATCGCGACCGAGGGCGAAGTCGGAGAAGTCGACGTATGGGGCATGAGAAAACTGGCGTATCCGATTCAGAAAAAGAATGAAGGATACTATGTCGTCGTGACCTTCAAGGCGCAGCCGACGCTGCCGAAGGAACTGGACAGAAGACTGAAGATTTCTGACCATGTCATGAGACATCTCATCGTCAACAAAGACGAAAAATAAGAACAGGGGTACAACATGAATCAGGTAGTTTTGATTGGGAATTTAACGAGAGATCCTGAGCTCAGATATTCCACCGGGGCGAACCAGACGGCGATCTGTCGTTTCACCATTGCGGTCAACGACCGCAGAAGAAACCAGCAGACCGGAGAATGGGAAGACAACGCGAGTTTCATCCCCATCGTGGTCTTCGGCAAGCAGGCGGAGAACTGCGACCGGTATCTCAGCAAGGGAAGAAAGGCTGCGGTCAGCGGTCGAATTCAGACCGGCAGCTACACGAACAGGGAAGGCAATAAGGTCTACACGACCGAAGTGATTGCCAACAATGTAGAGTTTTTAGGCGGAACAGGCGGCCAGGGCGGATCTGGACAGGGCTTCGGACAGAGCCGGGGCGGCTACGGCCAGAACCAGGGCTTCGCGCCGGAGCAGAGCGGCGGCAGCACGTCGGAGTCGGGGCAGCAGGTACCGGCCGGAAGCGCGCCGGCGGATGACGGCCAGGGTATTCCTCCGGGATTCCAGGCGATCCAGGACGACGACATTCCGTTCTAGACGAAAGGAGAACAACCATGGCAATGGATAACAGAAGACGCGGCAGCATGAGAAGAAGAAAAGTATGTCAGTTCTGCACCGAAAAAACCAGCGAGATCGATTACAAGGATGTAGAGACGCTGAAGAAGTTTGTGACCGAAAGAGGCAAGATCCTCCCCAAGAGAATCACGGGTACCTGCGCAATGCACCAGAGAGAGGTCACCAAGGCGATCAAGAGAGCACGGATCGTGGCTCTGCTCCCCTACACCCAGGACTGATCAGCGAAGTATGCGAGGGAGAGGCTGCCGGGCAGCCTCTTTTTTCGTGATGCATAATATGGTATAATTACATATCTGTGCGATAACAGGAGAAGAGTATGTACGCAGGAAGAATCGAGAGATTAATCTGTCGATATTCACCGATCCCCATGTGTTCCGTGAATATGCAGGGGAAGATCACACGGGCTGGCCGGAAAATCGACGAAGTATTCAAGTATGATGGCATCATCGAGGCGGACATCTTCGCTCTAACCGGGATCAAACTGCCGGAAATCCTGGAGGCGGCGAAGAACGGAACCGGGCTGTATTTGGAACGGAATGATCATGAGTTCAAAATTCTCAGCGAAGTTCTGGGTGAAGGAGAACTCGCTTCGGTTTTTCTGTACTTTTTTGATGTCACCGCTCATCAGCAGTTGATGGAGAGGTATAAGGCCGAAAAAATGTGCGTGGCGCTGGTCAGTGTGGATAACTTTGACGAGCTGAGCGCCAACGCCGGCGAGGAACGGGAGGTGGAGCTGACCGGTGAAATCGACCGTTTCGTCCGCAGCTGGGCATCGAAACTGGAGGCGGCGGTGTTCCGCTACCGGGAGCATCTCTACGGTTTCGTCTTTACCCATGAGAATCTGCGGAGTCAGATCAAGGATAACTTTTCCATACTGGATGAAGCGCGGAAGATCGAATCGGAAACGGATTTCCCCGTGACTCTGAGCGTGGGCATCGGCATCGGCGGCCAGACGCCGGCGAGCCTGGATCGTTACGCTCAGGACGCGTTGGATATCGCTCTGGGTCGTGGCGGTGACCAAGCGGTAATCCGGGACGGCGACGTTCTCGAGTATTACGGCGGCAAGACCCAGGGTTTCGGCAAGAGCAACAAAGGCAAGTCCAGAATCATCGCTCACGCCCTGACCGCCCTGATGAAGCAGTCCCGCCGGGTCTTCATTATGGGACATGCGAATCCGGATATGGACTGTTTCGGCGCGTCTTTGGGCATCAACCGGATTGCTAAAGTGACCGGGACGGAAGCCTATATCGTGCTTGGCGACTATGACGATACTCTGAGCGAATTGGTGGAGGATGCCCGGGCAACGGGAGACTGTCAGTTTGTTTCGGAGGAAAAGGCCGTCTCGCTGTTTATCGAAAACTCTCTGGTGGTTGTCCTGGACACCCACCGGCCGGGACTGGTGGCCTGCCCAGAACTGCTGGAGAAGACCAGCCGGCTGGCGGTCATCGACCATCACCGCAGAGCGGAGGATGTGCTGCCCCATCAGACACTGTCCTACATGGAACCTAACGCGTCCTCGGCATCGGAGCTGGTGGCGGAAGTGATTCAGTATTCCTGCGATCGCAAAACCCTTTCCAAAGTGGAAGCCGACGGACTTCTGGCCGGCATCATGCTGGATACCAACCGGTTCGCGGTCAAGACGAGCGTCAGAACCTTTGAGGCGGCGTCCTGGCTGCGGCGGGCCGGCGCCGATCCCCAGACCGTGCGGCGGTATTTCCAGGCCAACTCCGATAACTTCCGGGCTAAAGCGGCCTGCGTGGCTAATGCTCGGATTCTCGACGGAGGCATTGCCATGTCCGTCTATGAGGGCAGAAACGTCAACTCCCAGATCGTCAACTCCCAGGTGGCGGACGAACTGCTGACCATCAAGGGCGTTGAGGCCAGTTTCGTCGCCGGGCAAGATGCGAGCGGAGCCACGGTGGTCAGTGCCCGGTCACTGGGCAACATTAATGTTCAGCGGATCATGGAGATGTTCGGTGGCGGCGGTCATCTGAACACGGCCGGGGCAAAGGTGGACATGCCGCCGCAGGAGATCCTGAAGGAAATCGAAGAATTCTTCAAAACTTCACAATAGGAGGATAAAATATGATTGTTATCTTAACGAAGGACATTAAAGGTACCGGTAAAGCGGGAGAAGTCATCAAAGTCAGTGACGGCTATGCCCGGAATATGCTGATTCCCAAAGGCCTGGCCCGGGAAGCGACCCAGGGTAACGTGAGGAGTCTGGAAAAGCAGAAAGCCATTGCCGAAGAAAAGCGGGAGGAGCAGAAAGCGGCGGCCATCGCGCAGGCGGAAGAGCTGAAAACGATCACCCTGCACATCCCGTCCAAAGGCGGAGAGAACGGCAAGCTGTTTGGTTCCATTACATCCAAGGACATCGCGGAAGCGCTGGAGTGGCAGGAAAACATCCATGTCGATAGGAAGAAGATCGACATGGACGGTCCGATCAAGCAGGCAGGCGTGACGACCGTCACCGTGAAACTTTTTCCGGAAGTCGCCGCGAAGCTGAAGGTTAAGGTAACCGTCTGACCGGACGGCAGAACCCAACAGGAGAAGGCAAATGGAAGGAAGGATCCCGCCGCACAGCGCGGATGCGGAAAAATCGGTGCTGGGTGCAGCCCTGCTGTCAAAGGAAGCCCTGATGGACGTGGTCGAAACGGTCAGGGCCAGGGATTTTTATGATGCCAATCATAAAGAGATCTTCGAAGCCATTCTCAATCTGAGCAGACGGAACGCCCCGGTGGATGCCCTGACCGTATCGGAAGAGCTGAAGAAGAGGGGCGCTCTGGAAATGGTGGGTGGCCGGGCGTACATCGGAGCCCTGTCCTCAGGGACGCCGACGACGGCTAATGCCGGGGAGTATGCCCGCATCGTTGCTGAGAACGCGTCGGTCCGCCGTCTAATCGAGACGGCAGATGACGTGGTCAGCAAGGGCTACGAGGGAAGCATGGAAGCCGGCACCCTGCTGGACTATGCGGAGCAGGGCATTTTCGAAATCTCGCAGGCCAGAGAAAAGGGACAGTATACCCATATCCGGGATGTGCTTCTGGCGAACATCGAGATCATTGATCGGGCGGCCCAGATGGAAGGCGGTCTGACCGGCCTGACCACCGGGTTCCGGGAACTGGATGACAAGACTTCTGGACTGCAGAAGTCCGACCTGGTCATTCTCGCGGCCAGACCGGCCATGGGCAAGACGGCTTTCGCGCTGTCCGTGGCGCTGAACGCTGCCGTCAAGGGAGGCGCCAGCGTACTGATCTTCAGCATGGAGATGGCTAAGGAACAGCTGGGACAACGTCTGCTGGCCATGGAATCCCGGGTGGATATGCAGAACCTGAAAAAAGGAAACCTGGATCACCGGGACTGGGACGACATCAACGATGCCCTAGACGTTCTGTCCAGAGCCAACATACACATCGACGACACCGCCGGCATCAGCATCATGGAAATGAAGAGCAAGTGCCGCCGGCTGAAAGCAGAAGCCGGTCTGGATCTGGTGATCATCGATTACCTGCAGCTGATGAATCCCGAAGGCCGGGCGGATTCCCGGACTCAGGAGATTTCTGTGATTTCCCGGAACTTGAAGCTACTGGCCAGAGAATTGGATTGTCCGGTTCTCGTTCTGTCCCAGCTGTCCCGTGCGCCGGAAGCGAGAAATGACCACCGTCCTATGCTCTCCGATCTGCGCGAGTCGGGATCCATCGAACAGGATGCGGACGTGGTTCTCTTCCTCTACCGGGATGAGTACTACAATCCGGAAGAGGCGGTCCCCGGGGACTGTGAAGTCATTCTGGCCAAGCAGCGGAGCGGGCCGACGGGAACCATCCACGTGGCATGGCTGAACAAGCTTACGAAATTTGTCGACAGCGCGGGAAACGTGGCGGCGGTGTAGCCGCGCCTCCGCGCCCATAAGAGGAGCATGAGTTATTATCGGGAAAAAACAGAAGAATACTTCCTGTGTGACACTTCGGTGGAGAATGTCTTCATCCATGAATACATGGCAGCGGCGCCGGATCGGTATGTCAAGGTATACCTGCTGGCGCTGATGCACGCGGATCTGGGAGTCAGCATCTCCCGGGAGCAGATTGCCCGTCACCTCGGCATGGAGGAGGAGGACGTGTTGAAAGCTTGGACCTACTGGGAGAAGCTGGGCGTAATCCGTAAAAAAATGAAAGGGTCCGAGGACAGCTTCGACTACGATGTGGAATTCGTTTCCCTGAAACAGCAAATGTATGGCAGCGACGGTAGCACTGCGGCCGATGGCGGCAGCCAGATCGGGGATCGGATGACCGACCCGGAAATCCAGGGAATGATCTCCGAGATCGAGCAGATCACTGGCCGGGTGTTCAACAGCACGGAAATCCGGGAGGTTCTCTCCTGGATCAGTGAATACCAGGTGCTTCCGGAAGCGATTGCCTATGCCTTCGCTTTCAGTCGGAAGAACCGGAGAAAGACGGATGCCCATTACGTGGGCGCCATCGTACGCGACTGGGGCGGAAAAGGCTTGAAGGACATCGCAGCTATTGAAGAGTATCTGGGGAAGCAGGATCACAGGCACAGTATGCACCGGAGAGTGTTCCAGGCGCTGGGCTTTTCGCGGAACGCGACGGAAGAAGAACAGCGGATCATGGATACGTGGTTCGGCGAGATGGGATTGCCTTTGGAAACGGTTCTGGCCGCGTGCCGTAAGACCGCCGGCATTTCCAGCCCCAACATCAACTATATCAACAAAGTGCTGAACACCTGGAAGAAGGAAGGAAAAATCCGGGTCAGCGCACAGACGGACGGATCGCCGGAGGGCTTCACCGCCCAGGAGATCCGCCGGTATTACGAAGCGCTGCGCGCCGGTGAAGAGAAAAAGGCGCGGCAGAGGCGGGAGAAAGTGTATCGGAAGATCCCGCGGCTGCGTGAGATCGACGGCCAGCTGGCCGGCATCGGTCCGGAATTGTCGCGGATCATCATTTCCGATACGGTGGACAAGAAAAAAGCAACGGAACAGATCCGGCAGAAGGAAGAGGAACTGCAGATGGAGAAGGCCTTCCTGCTGACGGACAATGGATACGAACCGGACTATATGGAGATTCGGTATAACTGCCCGCAGTGCAAGGACACGGGCAGATTGGAAACAGGAGAACCATGCCAATGCGTTGGGAAGATAACCAGGGAGCAGATCGACCGGATTCTGCGTCTGAACCGATAAAAACAGAAACAGAAACGCCTGAACGCTTCACTGACGGAAGCGATGCGGCGAAAAAGGTCTACGAGGAGCTGCGAAGGATTCGGGAGAGGCTGGATACGCTGAAGAAAAAAAGCGGGCAGACATCGAGTCGGGACACTTCGTCTTTTGATGCGGAATACCGCCGGAAGATGGAAGAGCGGCTGGACTCCATGCGGGAGGAGGCGGAAAAAAGGGAAAAGGAAGAAAGCCGCCGGCAGGCGGTCAGGGCACAGAAGGAACGGCAGAAGGCCATTCGGGATGCGCAGAAAGCGGAGCAGCGGCGGCTGAAGGCTGAGCGCGAGGAAGCCCGACGAAAGGAACGCCAGGAACGGGATGAGATCCGCCGGAAGGAACGGGAAATCCGTGCCGAAGTCAGGAGAAAGAAAAAACTGGCGGACAGAACAGCACAGATGGGCGGCGGGGAAGTCAACATCCACGGCACCCAGGTTACCACGGAGATTCAGCCGGTGGCCCGTTATTCCCTGCGTGATCTTCTGGGCCTTTCCACGAGAAAGGAACGAAAGGAGGCGGCCAGAGAGGGCAAACTGGACAAGCTCCAGCAGCGGCAGGAGGAAATCGCCGCGGAAGCCCGACAGGCGGCGGAGCATCTTTCCCGCATACGAGCCAGTAAATTCCGGAACAGTTCAATGGGCCGCCGGATGACGACGGTGAGAATTTTCTCGGAGACGCACAAGGCTCCTCTGCTGATCATTCTCAGCCTGGTGCTGCTGATCGCAGTAGGCGTGGCGGGGGTGTTCAATTACTGCACGCTTTACGAGTACTCCTACAACGGACACGCGCTGGGTTACGTCAAGAACAAGGACGATGTCCTGCGGATTACCGACATGGTGCAGCGGGCACTGACCGAGGATAAGGATATCGAAGTCATCATCGATGAAAAGGACGACATTTCCTTCCGGAGAGTATCCTCTCTGGACAAGGATATTCTCCCCGACTCTTCCGATGAGGTACTGCGGCGGCTGACGTACATGGGCGATCTGAATGTTAAGGCCTGGGGAATCTATGTAAACGGCGACAAGGTCGGCGCGGTGCAGAAAAAAACGCAGGCGGCCGATGTGCTCAAGGCGATTGAGGAGAGATACGCCAGCGGCAAGAAGGGCGCGGAAATTCAGAAGGCGG
>JAUNRL010000161.1 GCA_030535715.1 Bacillota bacterium | reverse complement strand
GCCTCTGACGCAGACGCCTTCGCACTGGTTTTCCTGGGGACAGACTCTGCCGCAGATCCGCGGAAGAGCACTGTCCTCGGAGATGATCTGGTAGGCCGCTTCGAAATCACCCTCGGCAACCTTGGCCACGAATTCCGGAATCTTGATCATGACCGGGCAGCCTTTGGTGCAAGGTTTGGTTCTGCATTTCAGGCAGCGCATGGCTTCGTTGATGGCCATCCGGGGGGTGTATCCCTCGGCGACTTCCTTGAAGTTTCTTGCCCGAACCTTCGGATCCTGTTCAGGCATCGGATTCTTGACGTCTTTCAGATTAATCATGATAACGTACACCTCCTGTCAGACGGCAGACGTGAGCTCTGTCACGAGCTTCCTGCTCCGAATAATACGCACTTCTCTTGATCAGTTCATCCCAGTCGACCAGAGCGCCGTCGAATTCCGGCCCGTCAACGCAGACGAACTTATTTTCTCCGCCGACGATGCAGCGGCATCCGCCGCACATGCCCGTACCGTCGATCATGTACGCGGTCAGGGAAGCGATGGAATGAATGCCGTATTCCTCGGCGATCTTGCAGGTGAACTTCATCATCATCGGCGGACCGACGGCAACGACCTCATCGTACTCGTTGCTCTCCTCGATCAGCGCCTTCAGCTTATCGGTAGTAAAGCCCTTCTCCCCGTAGGAGCCGTCATCCGTGGTGATGAAGACGCGGTCAACGCCGACCTTGAACTCATCTTCCAGAATGACCTGAGCCTTGCTCTTGAATCCGGCGATCATGTCCACGTGAATGCCGTGGTCATGCATACCGCAGGCCAGCGGATAGGCCAGGGCGTTTCCGGTGCCGCCGCCGACAACGCAGACCTTCTTCAGTCCGTCCATCTTCGTCGGCTTACCCAGAGGACCCACCACATCCAGCAGATAGTCTCCTTCTTCCAGCTGATCCATCAGCATGGTGGTTCTGCCCACAGCCGCATAGATCAGATCGATGGTTCCCTTTTCGGAATCGTGACCGGCCATGGTCAGCGGAATCCGCTCTCCGTGCTCATCGGTACGAAGGATGATAAACTGGCCGGGCTTGGCTTTTCTCGCTACCAAAGGAGCGTCAATGACCAGCCATGTCATGGTATCGTTCAGTTTTCTCTTGCTTACGATTTTATACATTGCTCTCACTCCTTTCCTCAGCTGTTTTCAAATTCTTTTTTCTGATGCAGCAGCTTGGAGTATCTGGCCACGGCCGCTTCCTCCGCCTTTTTGAAAAGCTCCGCCGCACGCTCCGGCGCCTTCATCTGCAACGAGTTATACCGAACCTCACCCATCAGGAAGTCCTTATATTTCTCCGTCGGCGGCGCACTGTCGATGGACAGCGGATTCTTCTTTTCCAGAACCGCCTGCGGATTATATCTCATCAAATTCCAGTAACCGGCTCTGACCGCGCGCTTCATTTCCAGCATGGCTTTGTTCATGCCGGTCTTGACCCCGTGATTGATGCAGGGCGCGTAGGCAATGATCAGGGACGGACCATCATAGGCTTCCGCCTCGCGGATGGCCTTCAGCGTCTGGGCCGGATTGGCGCCCATGGCAACCTGGGCCACATAGACGTATCCGTAGGCCATGGCGATCTGCGCCAGATTCTTCTTGGTGACAGCCTTGCCGGATGCGGCGAACTGCGCCACCGCGCCGATGGGAGTCGACTTGGAGGACTGACCACCGGTGTTGGAGTAGACCTCGGTGTCAAAGACCAGCACGTTGACATTCTCGCCGGAAGCCAGAACGTGATCCAGTCCGCCGTAACCGATGTCATATGCCCAGCCGTCACCGCCGAACATCCAGATGGACGGCTTCGGCAGCATGTCGGCGTTCTCTACAACGTACTTGGCATCTCTCTTGCCGGACTTCTCGCAGATCTCGACCAGAGCCTTGCCGGCCTTGTCTGCTTCTGCCGCGTTCTCCATGTTCTCCAGCCAGCGGTTTGCAGCCTTTGCAAAGACCGGATCCTGCGCCAGGTGTTCTACATGGTGCTTCATCTCGGTTCTTCTCGCCTTCATGGCAACAGCCATGCCGTAGCCGTACTCCGCGTTATCCTCGAACAGGGAGTTGGACCATGCCGGACCTCTGCCGTCTTCATTGACCGTGTACGGTGCGGACGGTGCGGACAGTCCCCAGATGGAGGAGCATCCTGTCGCGTTGGCGACGAACATTCTGTCACCGAACAGCTGAGTGACCAGTTTCGCATACGGTGTCTCGCCGCATCCCGGGCAGGCGCCCGAGAACTCGAGCAGCGGCTGCAGGAACTGGGAGCCGGTAACGGTCTGATCGGACTGGAATTCTTTCTTGTAGGAAACGTTCTCGAACAGATAGTCGAACTTCTCCTGTGCCGCTTTCTCCGCTTCGGCTGCGCCTACCATTTCCAGAGCCTTGAGTCTGGACGGGCAGACCTCTGCGCAGGATCCGCATCCGGTGCAGTCCAGAGCGGAAATACCGATGGTGAAGAACTTCTCCGGATCCTGTCTGAACGGAACCTTCAGTCCTTCATAGCCTTCCGCTTCCTCAGCGGTCATCACGAACGGACGGATGACAGCGTGCGGACAGACATATGCGCACCAGTTGCACTGCATACACCTGGAAGCATCCCACTGCGGGATCTCAACGGCGATTCCTCTCTTTTCGTATGCAGCAGTACCTGCAGGAATCATACCGTTGGCAGTATCCATGAATACAGATACAGGGATCGAATCTCCGTCC
>JAUNRL010000017.1:4056-12330 GCA_030535715.1 Bacillota bacterium | reverse complement strand
TCCAGTCCAGTGTTTCCATCAGGTCAATGATGGTATCCATTGATTTCCTTTCTCCGGGTCAGCCGGTCTGTGCATTGCCGGCATCCGGTCACTCATTCGACATTCGTATCGAACAGATACTTGTCGTAGAGCGCCTTCGCCTCATCGTTGGTGAACCACTCCAGTACGACTGCAGCCGCTTCTTTCTCCGCGTCGTCCGCATCCGGATTGCTGATCAGGGCGATGGGGTAAATGATATCGCCGGTGACGTCATAGGGGACCTTCTCGATGATCTTCACCCCGTCCTCATGTCCGCAGGTATCGGACAGGTACACAGTTCCCACTTCACTGGAGCCTTCCTCAACCGCCGTCAGCACTTTGCTTACATTGCCCTGCTCACTGATCTCCACTCCGCCGAGAGCGTCAGAGACCTGTTGCGTAGTGATTCCCGCGGGATCCTCCACCTCGGGCAGAATACCCAGATTGATCAGCGCCTGCCGGGTATACTTGCCCACAGGAACGCTTCCGTCCGCCAGAGCGATGCTCCCGGCATCCCTCAGATTTTCCAGGCCGGTAACCGCGGTCCCGCTGTCCGGCCGGGTGATGACCACCAGCTGGTTGTTCAGCACGTTCTGACGGCTGTCTGCCTGGATCAGGTCCTTTTCCTCCAGCTCATCCATCTGCTTCTGCGCCGCGCTGAAAAATACATCGCAGGGCGCACCCTCTTCAATCTGCGTCATCAGCGTACCGGAGCTGTCACAGTTCAGCAGAATATCCACATCGGGATGTTCCGCTTCAAAGGTCTTCTCCAGTTCCTCCAGAGAGCTCTGCATGCTGGCCGCCGCGAACACCTTGACCTCCGTCCTGTCGGCGGTCTGCCGTTCCTCACCGCTATTGCTTCCCCCGCATCCGGCAAATGCAACGGCCATGGCCAGAAGCAGCACTGCGATGCCCAGTTTTTTGATCATATTCATTGGTTCATCTCTCCTTTTTTCTTCGCTGTTTTATCGGCAGCATTATTTTGTTCAGAGAATAACGTTGCCGCATTATACCACGATGAACCAATCGTGTCAACGGCCGCCGTCCGCTCAGAACAGCCGCTCCGCTGCCTTCTCCGCGAAGGCAAGCACCTCCCGGCGAAGCTGTTGGTAGGCCTCCAGCTTCGCCCTGCCTTCCTCCGTCAGAACCGATCCTCCGCCCCGGGCTCCGCCCACCTGTTTGGTGATCAGAGGGCAGCCCAGCATCTCTTCCGCTTTCTTAAACATCTTCCAGCTCCGGCTGTAGGCCATGTTCAGGTTCTTGCACGCGGTGTTCAGGGAATGGCACTGATCAATCTCCAGCAGGAGCGCAGCCAGATCCTCATCGAAGAAACATTTCGCCCTCGCCAGACTCAATTTCAGTTCCGGGCGGATCGGGCAGGACATGATCGACTCCTGCTGATAGCGGATGATCTGCGCCAGACTGTCGTCTTCCCTGGCTTCCATGTGAATGCCCGGATCCTCCACCTCGATCAGACCGGCGCAAATCAGTCCCTTTCGCATCATTCCCTGAATGCCCCTCTCCCCGTCGTAAGAAAGGATTCGGTCCAGCTGATCCATATCCACGCAGAAGGGATGTCCGGGCTTGCCTCCATACATGGGAAAGGTCAGTTCATGATCCGCCGCGGCGAGAGCCAGCACGGTATCCACAGAAAAAGACGGAGCATCTCCGTTGACGATCAGCGTCCTGGCGCACTTGCCGGACAGAGCGTTCAGCCCCAGCTGAATCGAGCGGAACATTCGGGTGGTCCGGTAATCCGGATTCTCGACAAAAATCACCTTACGGTGAGCCAGCTCTTTTCGCACATTCTCCTCTTCGTGGCCGGTAACCACGACGATGGGCGATATGCCCGCCTCCCGGAGGGTATCCAGTTCCTGTCTCAGCATGGTACCCTTGGAAATGCCGCTGATGCCGGCGGCCAGGATGACCGCACCCGTTTTTCCTTCCACCTTTCCGACCCTCACTCCATTCCTCAAAATCCCCGTTTGCCGAATCCGCAGTTGGGATAGGTACAGATCTCACAGTCCAGACACAGCCCGCCGTTGCCCAGCGCGGCCAGATCCTCCGCGTTCACCCGCACGTTCGCCATCAGCCTCTGCAGTACCAGATCAAATACCGTCCGGCGGGAATACATGACGCATCCCGGCAGTCCCATGACGGGGACATCTCCCGGGGCATAGGCCAGAAGGAACATGGCTCCCGGCAGTACCGGCGCGCCATAGGTGATGATCTGCGCGCCGCTCGCGCGAATGGCCGAAGGCGTGGTGTCATCGGGATCCACGCTCATGCCGCCGGTGCAGCAGATCATGTTCGCGCCCTGATCCAGGTATTCCCGGATCTGCGCGGCGATACGCTCCGGATCATCGCCGATGATGGTTCTGCCGATGATCTCCGTATCGTAATCCGCCATCTTCCTTTCAATGGCCGGGCCGAATTTATCTTCGATCCGGCCGGAATACACTTCGTTGCCGGTGATGATCATGGCTACTTTCTTATGGGTGAAGGGCGTGACCTTCAGCAGGGATTCGCTGCCGGACACTTCTTCGGCCCGCCGCATTTTCTCCTTCTCAATGACCAGCGGAATGACCCTGGTTCCCGCCAGTTTGTCACCTTTTCGCACGGGAACACCGCCGCTCCGCGCAGCGATTATCATCTCCCCGAGAGAATTGACCCGAACCAGCCGTTCGTCGTCCACCGTGAACAGACCACCGGCATCCGCCCGGATCTCGATCTTCCCTTCCTTCGGCTCACTGGCCGACATATGGGGCCCGATGCATATGCGACAGAGAATTTCCGCCGCCTCATCCTCATGGTACATGGTTTCGTCATTTTCCCAGACATAGAGGTGCTCCTTGCCCATGGACAGCAGCATCGGAATATCCTCCGGCCGGACAATGTGTCCCTTGCGAAAGGCCGGGCCCTTGCATTCACCCGGAATGATTCTGGTCATATCGTGGTACAGCACGTGCCCGACAGCGTCTTCTGTTTTTATTTTCTTCATGGTTTTTTCCGCAGCTCACATTATTCTGTAATCAAAATAACGGGTGAGAAAATTATAGAAAAATTGTCGCGAAAAGTCAACAAATCAGTCTCTCTCCGCCCGGTCAGTTCCTTGACGCTAAAACCGTTTCCCTGTTAAAATTATCGTGTATATACACGCATTTCTTTATCGTAAATCAATCGTTATCATCTGATTGAAGCAACGAATACGGAGGTAACCATGAATCTGAAAAAGATGACACTGAACATCAACGGCGCTGACCGAATGTTCATCTGTGACCCTGCCAGGGACACGCTGGCTGATGTCATTCGCCGTCTGGGCCTGACCGGCACCAAGATCGGCTGCGGCATGGGCGCCTGCGGCGCCTGCTCGGTCATTGTGGACGGCAAAGTCGTCCGCTCCTGTATGCAGAAGATGTCCAAGATGGAAGAGTATCAGAAGATCACCACCATCGAAGGCATCGGCAGCGTGAACTACCCCCATCCTCTGCAGTCCATGTGGGTTGCCATGGGTGCGGTGCAGTGCGGTTACTGCGTGCCGGGCTTTATCGTATCCTCATTCCAGCTTCTGCAGGAAAACCCGGATCCGACGAGAGAGGATGTCAGAGACTGGCTCCACAAGCACCGCAACGTCTGCCGCTGCACAGGCTACAAGCAGATCGTCGATGCGGTCATGGCGGCAGCAGCAATCATGCGCGGAGAAAAAACCGTGGAAGACTACCGCTATGACTGGACCAAGGATATCGGTAACTTCTACGGCAAGCCGCTGGAAAGACCCAACGCCCTGCCCAAGGCCTGTGGCGTCTGCGATTACGGCGACGATGTGGAGCTCCATATGCCGGCGGAGACCCTGAAAGTCGAAATGGTCATGCCGCGGATCGCGCACCATGCAAAAATCAGGAAGATCAATTTCGAAGAAGCCGAGAAGATGCCCGGCGTCGTAAAGGTCATCATCGCTGAGGATGTCAAGAAACTGGGCTGCAAGAACCACTTCATGGCTTTCGGATTCTCCGAGAGAACCGTGGAACTGCAGGAGCACCACCACATTCTGGCGGAAGATGAGATCACCTGGTACGGCGATGTGGTCGCCCTGGTGGTCGCCGATACCAGAGACCACGCCAAGGCGGCGGCCGACAAAGTCAAGGTGGAAATCGAAGAACTGGACGCTTACATGAACTATCTGGAGGCGGTCGCCCCCGATGCCAGGCAACTGTATGACTGGATGCCGGACACCTACGCGCCGAACACCTACTGCCACCTGCCGGTGCTGAAGGGCGATGACGAGAAGGTGCCTGAGCTGATCGAGAACGCTCCTTACTCCGTGGAAGGTTCCTTTTACTCCTCCAGAGAGCCCCATATGTCCATTGAGGGCGATGTGGCGCAGACCTATTATGATGAAGATGACAAGCTGTGCGTCCACTGCAAGACCATGACCCTTTACTGGGACAAGGACGAAATGGCCAACGCGCTGGGTCTGGATTCCGAAACCGAGATCCGTCTCATTGAGAACCCCACCGGTGGCAGCTTCGGCTGGGCGATGAACGCGCACAACTGGACCCTCTGCGCCTACGCGACGATGGTCACCAAGATGCCGTGCTCCCTGACCATGGACTACAAGCAGTTCATGGCTGTCACAGGCAAGCGCTCCCCGTCCTACTGGAACGCGCGTCTGGCCTGTGATGAAAACGGCAAGTTTATCGCCGGCGAATGGGACTGCGGACTGGACGCCGGCTGCTTCGCCGACTTCGGTGATGATAAGCTGACCAAAACTTCCCGATTCATGTTCTATCCTTATTATATCCCCAACGCGGTCGGCATGAACAGAGCAGCGCTCTCCAACCATGTCTGGACAACCGCCTACCGGGGCTATGGCGCTCCACAGGCTTACACCTGCTCCGAGGCCATTGTCGATATGCTGGCGGAGAAGGCCGGAATTGATCCCTTCGATTTCCGTTACATCAACATCGCCCGGACGCCGGAAGACACCAACATCAACCAGCTGCCCTATCTCCACTATCCCATGGAGGAGATGATGGATAAACTGAAGCCCGTCTACGATGAAAAGAAGGCGGAGGCAGATGCCTGGAACAAGGACCATGATGACGTCAGGAAGGGCGTCGGTATCGCATGGGGCGGCTACAACGTCGGCCTGGGCGGTATCGATGAAGCTCACGTGGCTATCGAGCTGATGCCGGACGGCACCTTCCGCAAGTATGACACCTGGCAGGATCAGGGCCAGGGCGGCGATCAGGGATCTCTGATCTGTACGCTGGAAGCGCTGAAGCCCTACTTCCCGAACATCACGCCCAACGACATCAAGCTGGTGCAGGATGACTCCAAGTACTGCCCGAACACGGGTGAGTCCGCCGGTTCCCGTTCCCACTACGCCAACGGCAAGGCCTCCATCGTAGCGGCGAAGAACATCGCCGATGCCATGAGAAAGGAAGACGGCACTTACCGGACTTACGACGAAATGGTGGCCGAAGGCCTGCCGACCAGATACCCCGGCGACTGGGCGACCATCAATGAGTACAACTACTTCTACGATCTCGATCCGAACGACGGCTCCGGCAATCCGACCTACACCTACACCTATGCGCTGTTCCTGGCCACGGTGGATGTGGAAGTCGCTACCGGTAAGACCAAGTGCACCGGCATGACCTGCGTCGAGTGGATCGGCAAGCCCGGCAACATCCAGGCAGTTGAAGGCCAGATCTACGGCGGTATGTCCCACGCTATCGGCTTCGCGCTCACCGAGAACTATGAAGACGTCAAAAAACATTGGAACATGGCGGCGGCCGGCATCCTCTATGCTAACGATATCCCGGATTATCCGGACTTCAACTGCATCCACATTGACGGCGAAGATCCCAGAGGTCCCTTCGGTTCCTCCGGCGCGTCCGAGGCCTTCCAGTCCTCCGACCACATGGCCGTCATCAACGCGATCAACAATGCGGTCGGCGTAAGGATCTACGAGCTGCCGGCAAGCAAGGAGAAGGTTCTGGCCGGTATCAAGGCGAAGGCCGAAGGCAAGCCGAACCCGAACAAGCCGGAAAAGTACTTCCTCGGTTCTGACCTCTACGACGCGGTGAAGCAGATCAAGGACAACCCGATGCAGCCCACCATGCCCGAAGATATCGAATTCGGTGATCTGGGTGAAGACGGCGTCCGCTGGAAGCCGGGTCAGGCAGATCAGTATCTGAACTACCGAACCAAGATCAAGAAATAGGATCCCGCAAAGGCAACGCGTAACGGCATGCCCGTCATACTAAAAAAGAACTGCTGCACGAATACCGTGCGGCAGTTCTTTTTCTGTGCATTGCCGGATGGCATGCTGCAGAAGTTCTTCGATGTTTCTGATCAGCTGCGCGGGCGTTTTCTCCGGGGGTCATCGGCGAGCAGCTTCCGTTCGTCGTCAAAAGCTCTCCGGTTCAGCAGTCCGGCCAGCATATCCCACGTTCAGGCGTTCATTGAAGATCCGTCAGGCCACTCTGCGGACGATCAGTCTGATGACGATGGCGGCCAGCGTCAGATAGATGAATACGGTCAGAAGAATGACGGGACTGTTTCGGTTAATGTTGCTTGTGTCCTGGTCGAGCAAATAGATATTCAACCCTGTTTTCTGTTTGTTATTTAAGCGTTTATCGTTCTGCATTCCTGATGCAGACCGTCAAATCATCAGCCGCCCGATGTCCTGCCATTCACTTTGATGGTTTCACCGTCATGCAGCTCTTCTTCTTCTTTGATTCTCTTTCCATCCCGGATAAGAAATCCGTACAGGCGGGTCTTGCCCGGCACGATCTTGAAATAGTCACAAAGGTCGTAGCCGGTAGATCCGTCGGGCAGTTCGATATTGGCCACGTTCTTCCAGCCATTCAGCTGTCTGACCGGGCCGTTGAAGAGTATCTTGATTTTCATGGTATCCTTCTCCTGTCCGGACCGGATCCTGCGGCCCACTGTTATTGTAGCAGAGGACGCCGGCAATTGTAAAGAATTACATCCCCACCGGGAAAAGGATTTCCATACAGCAAAGTGGTCTTCTTCTCATAGTGTTGACAATATCATCACCGGCTCTGTTCCCATTATTTCCGGATAATCTGCCTGTTGAATGCCTGCCGACATACGCCATCAGCCGCAGCTTTGTCTGGAACATCTCCCTTTCATAGATATGGAGTTATCCTGCTGGCAGCCTTCAGCGATTCCGCGTTGACTGCACGTCGATATACCGGGCAAAGATCCTTTGCGCCGATTCCACGTCGGGAACGTGATTGATGATAGCCCGTCCGTCGGGAAACAGTTTAAGGTCGGCATCGCCGCTGACAAAGGTGGTAAAGAACTTTTTCTTCTCTACCTCTCCCTGACTCCGCAGCCACTCCACAGTCCCGTCGTAATCGAAGGTTCCGTCATCCTCCGGCGTAATCTGATAGGCATCGTGACCGCACAGAGACGCAGAATAGGTTCTCTGCCGGCGTTCCAGCCAACTGTACTGACGCTTCCCGCAGACCGGGCAGTCCGGATCCTGATCCACATCAAAGAACTCTGTATAGCTGTCCCAGGCATCCACGGAAATGGCCTGATGAAGCAGGGATTCTGAACCCAGCAGCAGTTTCATGGTTTCCGCCGCTTCATAGGAAGCCACCATGTTGGTAATGGGGCTGATCACGCCCACCGTATCGCAGGTGTCGTAGGTGCCCTCCTCCGGCAGCGACCCCAGCAGGCATTCCAGACAGGGTCCCTCTCCCGGCAGGATATTCATCACCATGCCGCCGCTGCCCACCACGCCGCCGTAGACATAAGGCATGTTCAGCTTATGGCAGGCTTCGTTGAGCAGATACCGGGTCTCCAGATTATCCAGTCCATCTACAACTACGTCCACATCTCCGATAAGCTTTTCCACATTGAAGGGATTGACGTCCACGATCCGGGCCTCAATATCCACCTCGGAATTCATCTGCGCCAGACGTGCCCGGGCTGCTTCAGCCTTCGGCACCTGCTCCGCCGCGTCTGCCTCGGTGAAGAGGATCTGTCGCTGCAGATTGGTCAGTTCCACAATGTCCCGGTCAATCAGCCGCAGGTAACCCACACCGGCAGTGGCAAGCATGCCGGCCGCCGACGCACCCAGGGCGCCGATGCCGATAATACAGACCCGGCCCTTCGCCAGTCTCTCCTGCCCGTCTCTGCCTATGGGATAGAATATCTCCTGCCGGTAATATCTTCCGACTGTCATGTCTGCTTTCTCCTTTATTTGCAGGAGCA
>JAUNRL010000017.1:0-4046 GCA_030535715.1 Bacillota bacterium | reverse complement strand
TCGTTCCCCTGCTTTCTTTCTTCGGGTTGTTCCGAAAGCGCCTTGGCTTATTCTTCTTCCGGAATCGCTGGATTCTTCCGGATGTCCTCCATGGTCTCCTCGAAATCGGAGCCCAGGAAGTATTTCTCCGGTACGTTCGGATTCGGCTCGCCCTTGGCCAGCGCTTCGATGCCTGCCTTGACCTTTTCCGGACGGGCCGGCAGTTCATGGATCCGCACTCCTGTCGCGTTGTTGATGGCGTTGATGACCGCCATATGGTCGCCGGACTGGAAAGCTTCGCTGCCGCCGGAGGATCCAAACGGGTTGGTGTCTCTCGGCGTGCACAGGTGGATCAGCTCGATGTCATCTGGCAGCATATTCGCCGTGGCAATGCCCATGCCGGCCAGATTGTTGTGCTTCTTCACATCGTCGTAGTCCTCCCACAGGGCATAGCCGATGGAATGAGCGATGCCGCTATAGGCCTGTCCGTCCAGGCAGACCGGGTTGCCGATAACGCCGACGTCATCAATGCCCACGATCCTGTCCACGGTGGTCCTACCCGTCTTCATGTCGACGGAAACGACCGCCATGTAGAGGGAGTAGGTGAAGGCCGGTGTCGGTTCGCCCACGCCAGTGTCCGGGTTCAGATCGGATAGAGTCTCGTCATCGGAGTTCGTGTACTGGGCATCATAGCGGAGCGGAATGCCTTCGGCCACCATTTCCTCGTAGGTACGGTAGGTGCCGTCCTCCTTGCGCATGGCGTTCTTCAGCTTGTCCACCGCCATGACCAGCGCCTTGCTGTTCATGTAGTGCTGACGGGAGGAGGCGGAGGATCCGGAGTCCACGCCATAGATGCTGTCGTTCTGCCGGAGAATGATGTCGTCCGCTGTGACGCCGAATTCCTTCAGCGCTTCCAGGGTAATGATCAGGGAACCTACGTCTCCGCCCTGGCCCACATCCTGCCAGGTGTCGTACTTGATGAACTTGCCGCCCGGCGCCAGCTCGATGCCCAGCGTACACTGATCCGCTGCGCCTTCGGTGACGTTATAGCCGCCCCAGGCAATGCCGACGCCCTTCTTCACGTCCTCGTGGTCCCTGTTCCACTCAGCAACCGTTGCCTTTGCTTCCTCATAAATCGGCTTGAGTTTATCCATCATACCTTCCATCGGATACTCCCGGTAAGGCTTGCTGTTCACGTTCAGGTCGCCTTCTCTGGCGATATTGACATAGCGGATGTCGAAGGGATCCATGCCGATCTTCTCCGCCATCATATCCATCATGGCCTCGGAGCAGGTGTAGGACTGAGGCGAACCGTAACCTCTGTAGGCTGTGCCGTAGTTGTGGTTTGTCGCCGCGACTCTGGCCAGTCCCTTGACGTTGGGCACGTTATAGGGGAAATAGCAAAACCGGGCCGGTCTCCAGGTCAGGTCATCGCCCAGCTCGTTGTAGGAGCCGTGATCCAGGCCGAAATCCCATTCCGCCGCAATGATTTTGCCGTTCTCGTCGCAGGCCAGCCGCGAATTGGAGAAGGACGGCGCCCGTTTGCCGGTGTAGGCGACGTGCTCCTGATAAGACATGGAGACGGCCACCGGCATATTGTCGCAGGCCATGCAGACTTCCGCCGCCAGGGCGAATGACTGTCCGAAGGTGGACCAGCCGAAGGACGCACCGGTGGGATTGGCGATGATGCGGATCTTCTCCGGAGGGATGCCTGTCGCTTCCGCAATATCCGTCAGGTGGGCGCCGATGGCCATGGCCTTGCAGTGAACGCAGAGTATGCCGTCGGCATCGAAGTAGGCCTGAATCGTATCCGACTCGATCTGGCCGTGAGGCTCTCTCTGGGAATAGAAGCTGCCTTCCACCACATAGGGAGCCGTCTCAAACAGTTTGTCCGTATCGTGGCCCGCTCCCTTGATGGTCGGCTGCACGCACCACATGTTCGGGTGATCGTCGTGGATGCGGATGGCATCCGACTTGACGGCATCCAGATAGTTCCGGTATTCGGGAAGCTGCTCGTATTCGAAGGTGACCTTCGCTGCCGCCTCTCTCGCGTGCCGCTTCGTGTCCGCCACCGCCACCGCGATGCAGTCGCCATAGTTCATGATCTTGTCTTCCGCGATGACGCAGTGGGATTTTTCTGTGGCCAGGGTTCTCGGAGAAAAGCTGAAAAAGGCAACCCGGTTGTCGCATCCCACCGCCTTGACGTCCTTCGCCGTCACGATCTTATAGACGCCGGGCATCTTCTCCGCGTCCTCGGTGTTAATGGAGAGGATCTTCGCGTGGAAAGTGACTCTGGGCTGAACCATAACCGCGTGCAGGGTGCCGGAAGGCATCTTCAGCTCGATATCATCGCCGTAATCCTCCACGCCGCAGACTCTGGCCAGAGTGCAGGGACGCAGCAGCGGCTTGCCGTACTGCTCGCCGGCCGGCGCCTCGGGGATCTTCAGATCATCCACGGTAATCTCACCGCGCAGGCATTTCGCCGCCAGCATGACGGAATCCACAATCTGCTTGTATCCGGTGCAGCGGCAGATGTTCCGATGCTTCGTAAACCAGTCTCTGACTTCTTCTCTGGTCGGATCCGAATTTTCCTTCAGCAGCTGATATGTGGATACGATGAAGCCCGGGATACAGAATCCGCACTGCACCGCGCCGTGATGCATGAAAGCCACCTGAATCGGATGCAGGAAATTGGGCTGTCCGATGCCTTCGATGGTGGTTACCTCACTGTATTCCTCCACCCTGGAAATCTTGCGCATGCAGGAGCGTACTACTTTGCCGTTCAAAATCACGGAGCACGCGCCGCAGACGCCGGTGCCGCAGCCTACCTTCGTTCCGGTCAGACCCAGCCGGCGGATCACGTCGGCCAGCGTATCCTTCTCCGGATCGCAGATAAACATACGGTCCGCGCCGTTGATTTTCAGGGTCATTTTCTTGAGATTCATGACTTTTCTCCTCACATTATTCTTCTTTTCATTCACACAAAAATTTTATCAGTTTACCCCATTATCGTCAATTACTTGTTTGCGGTGTTCCTGTCTCCGTTCCCTTTTTTCTCCCGGAACGCTATGCGAAATGGTATACTGTAGGCAGTAAGCAAAAAGGAGTAACGCACCATGATCTATCTGGACAACGCGGCGACTTCCTGGCCCAAGCCGGAGATCGTCTATGACGCGGTAAATGAGGCCATCCGCCGCGGCGGAAACCCCGGCCGGGGGAGTTCGAAGCTGTCCCGCGCCGCGGCCGGCGATATCAACCAGGCCAGAGTGCTTCTGGCCCGACTGTTCCATATTTCCGAACCCAGCCGCATCGTTTTCGCACTTAACGCAACCGATGCCCTGAACCTGGCCATCAATGGCATGGTGAAGCCGGGCGATCACGTGATTACCAGCCGGATGGAACACAACGCCGTGACCCGTCCTCTGGCCTATCTTGAGGATTCGGGCGTCGCGGTCACCAAGGTGGAGACAGATCCTGTCCGCGGCGCGGATCCCGACGCAATCCGGCAGGCGATCCGTCCGGAAACGAAACTGGTGGTCATGACTCATGCCTCCAACGTCACCGGAGCCCTGAATCCCATTGAGGAAATCGGCGCGGTCTGCCGTGAGGCGGGCGTCCCCTTCCTGGCGGACGCCTCTCAGTCCGCCGGCGCGATCCCCATCGATGTGGTAAAGATGAATATCGATCTTCTGGCTTTCCCCGGCCACAAGTCCCTGCTGGGGCCGGCGGGCACCGGCGCTCTGTATGTATCCGAGCGTGTCGCTCCCATGCCCCAGCGATCCGGCGGAACCGGCGTGTTTTCCGAGGTCCGCCTGCAGCCGGAACAGCTGCCCTACTACTACGAAGCCGGAACCCAGAACAGCGTCGGCCTGGCCGGCCTGTGCGCAGGCGCCCGGTACATTCTGGAGCACTCGGTCAGCGGCATCTACCATGAGGAGCAGCGTATGCTGCGTCATCTGATCGATGGCCTGGCGGCGATCCCCGGCGTGACAGTTTACGGCCCCCTTACCGGGCCCCGCGCCGCCGCCGTTTCCTTCAACATCGAAGGCATGGACTGCGCCGATGCG
>JAUNRL010000160.1 GCA_030535715.1 Bacillota bacterium | reverse complement strand
AGCGCTCGTTCTGGCAGGTCACGACGATGTGGGTCGGCAGGTGGGTGATCCGGACGGCCGAGTCGGTCATGTTGACGTGCTGTCCGCCGGCGCCGCTGGACCGGTAGGTGTCGATACGCAGATCCTCCGGGTTGATCTCGACGGTCGTGTCATATTCGATCTCCGGCGTCACATCCAGGGACGCGAAGGATGTGTGCCGCCGTCCGGAAGCATCAAAGGGGGAAATCCGGACCAGTCGGTGAACGCCCTTTTCATTTTTCAGGTAGCCGTAGGCGTAATCGCCCTCGACCAGAAGGGTTGCGCTCTTGATGCCCGCCTCCGTATCGTCGTTTATATCCATGAGCTTATACTTGTAGCCCCGCTTCTCGCACCACCGAGTGTACATGCGGAACAGCATAGCCGCCCAGTCCATAGCCTCCGTGCCGCCGCTTCCGGCGTGAACGGAGATAATGGCGTTGTTTTTGTCATACTTGCCGTCCAGAAGAGTGCGCAGCTTCAGGCTCTCCAGATCCTTTTCCAGAGCCACCTTCGCCTCAGCCGCCTCATCGGCCATCATTTCCGCCGACTCCGGATCGCCGCCGCTCTCCGCTTCATCGGCTATCTCCAGCATCGCCTCCAGATCCTCCGTCCGTCCGGCCATGTCCTCCAGCGTCTTCAGGCTGTTCTCGATGGACTTCTTTTCCTTCATGACCTTCTGCGCCGATTCCGGATCATCCCAGAAACCGGGCACGTTGATCTTCCCGTCGATCTGCTCCATCTTCGCCCGCAGTTCAGCAGGCTTCAGCGCGTCCTCCGC
Organism: Bacillota bacterium; assembly: GCA_030535715.1. Lineage (GTDB taxonomy): Bacteria > Bacillota > Clostridia > Peptostreptococcales > Anaerovoracaceae > Lentihominibacter. The sequence continues at coordinate 1,954 of JAUNRL010000160.1, read as the reverse complement.
CTCTGCGAGCATCTTCTTCAGTGCAGGCAGTTCTCCTCTCAATTGTTCTGTCTGTATCATCAGGCATTCCTTCCACAGCAGTGCTTATATTTCTTCCCGCTCCCGCAGGGGCAGAGGTCGTTGCGTCCCACCTTCGGCGTCTCCCGCCGCACGGTCTCCTGCCTTCTCTCCCGTTCAGGCACCGCGGCCGCCGCCGGGGCGCCCATATCCGCCGAGACGCCCGCCGCCTGCCGGCGCATGGCTTCCGCTCGCATTTCACTGTCGTCGAACTCGTCCTTGTGCGACTCGCCCCGACCGGTAACGTTCTTTCTCTCCGAAGAGGTTCTGACTGTAACGTTGTAGCAGAACTTGACGAATTCTTCCTGAATGGCAGCGACCATCAGCTCGAACATGGCGAAGCCCTCGTGGGCGTAGGCCGCAGCCGGATCCTGGCCGCCCAGTCCCCGCAGGCCGATGCCGCTCTTCAGCTGATCCATGGCATCGATGTGATCCATCCACTTGTTGTCCACCACACGCAGCAGGATCATCCGCTCCACGTCACGCAGCTGCTCCCTGCCGATCTCCTGCTCTTTTTGCTCATAAAGCTCCTCGAAATCCTGATAGAGGCCTTCCTTCAGGGACTGCTCGTCCATGTTCTGCAGATCCTCCAGGGTCTCCGGATCCTCCTTGTCGAACTCCAGCGGCACGAACCGGTCGGTGATCTTCGACAGACCTTTGTTGATGGTCTCGAAGTCCCACTCCTCCGGGTACTTGGAGGCGATGACCACCGGATCCACCACCTCGTCGATGAGCTTGCGGGTCATGTTGGACACGTCCTCCCGCAGATCCTCGCCGAAGAGCACCCGTTTCCGCTCGCTGTAGATGATCTCCCGCTGCTTGTTCATGACGTTGTCGTACTGCAGCACGTATTTCCGGATGCCGAAGTTCCGGCCCTCCACCTTCTTCTGGGCATTTTCAATCTGCTTGGTGATCATGCCCGACTCGATGGCCTCGTCCTCTTCGACGCCCAACTTGCGGACGATGTTCTGCATCCGCTCGCCGCCGAACAACCGCATCAGCTCGTCCTCCATGGAGATGCAGAACTGAGTCTGACCCGGGTCGCCCTGACGTCCGGACCGGCCGCGCAACTGGTTGTCGATACGCCGGGACTCATGCCGCTCCGTACCGATGATGCACAGCCCACCCAGTTCGATGACCTTCTCCTGCTCCGGCTTTCTTTCCTCGGCGAACTCCTTCAGGTACTGCTGAAACTCCCGGCGGATGGCTAACAGCTCTGGATCATCGCTCTTGGTGAAGCTGGTTGCAAAGGCAATCTGATCTTCGTCGTATCCCTGTTCCGCCATTTTCTTTTTGGCCTCGAACTCGGGATTGCCGCCCAGGATGATGTCGGTACCACGGCCGGCCATGTTGGTGGCGATGGTGATGGCGCCCATACGGCCGGCTTCTGCGACGATCTGCGCTTCCTTCTCATGGTGCTTCGCGTTCAGGACGTTGAAGTTCTTAATGCCCCGCTTGCGCAGCAGATCCGCGATCAGCTCGGATTTCTCAATGGATATCGTACCGACCAGCACCGGCTGCCCGGTCTTGTGGGCTTCCTCCACCAGGTCCGCGATGGCCTTGTACTTGCCCCGCTCTGTGGCATAGACCGCATCCTGCATGTCATTACGGGCGATGGGCTTGTTAGTGGGGATCACCACGACGTCCATGTTGTAGATATCGGTGAATTCCGCTTCCTCCGTCTTCGCCGTACCGGTCATGCCGGCCAGCTTCTGGTACATACGGAAATAATTCTGCAGCGTGATGGTGGCCAGGGTCTTGGACTCGGAGCGGACCAGCACGTTTTCCTTGGCCTCGATGGCCTGGTGGAGTCCGTCGCTGTAGCGGCGTCCGAACATCATACGACCGGTGAACTCATCAACGATGATGATTTCGCCGTCCCGGACCACGTAGTCTA
>JAUNRL010000159.1 GCA_030535715.1 Bacillota bacterium | reverse complement strand
CTGATGGAGCGGCTGGAGCAGTTTTTGAGCGAAGATTAATGCCCGTGAAGGGTCATTTCGTGATATAGTAATAAAAATACGAAGTGACAGGGGACGAAGTATCGAATGAAACACAGAACTGGATCCTCATGTTCATGGTTCTGCTCATACTCTTCAGTCTGTACACCATCTTCTTCGCAACCTGCCGATGGGGCGTGGCGCAGATGAAGAGCGAGGCAGATCAGGAGGGGGACATGATTCCCGTAAGCCACGTCCTGGACGCCTGGGAGACGGAGGGTGTACCCGAGGTTGCGATCACCCATCAGGGGCAGCGTCTGGAGAGCGGATCCGCGGAATAGGAACGAAGTGGGAGTCGCCGTTGCATCTGCAGGGCCGCCGCAGGGATATACGATTAACGTCCAAAAGCAATTCCATCGCAGACACGAAAGGAGCAGCAAATGTTTATTTCAACCATCATCTGGATCATTATTGCCGTCATCGTTCTGGGTGTCATCATCCGGAACGTGGTCATCGTGCCGCAGCAACACGAATACGTCGTCGAGTTCCTCGGGAAATACCGGAAGACCTGGGGCGCGGGACTGCACATTAAGATCCCGTTCCTGGAGGCTGTCGTCAATAAGATTTCACTGAAGGAGCAGACGCTGGATTTCCCGCCGCAGAATGTCATCACCAAGGACAATGTTACCGTTACGGTGGATTCCGTCGTCTTCTCCCGGGTGTTCAGTTCGAAGGACTACACCTACGGCATTGAGGATGCCCTTTACGCACTGGAGAACCTGACGGCGACGACCCTGCGTAATATCCTGGGTGAGATGGAGCTGGATCAGACCCTGTCCTCCCGTCAGGAGATTAATGCCAAGATGGAGACCATCCTCGACGCGGCGACGGATCCTTGGGGGCTGAAGGTTACTCGGGTGGAGATCAAGAACATCAATCCGCCGCGGGACATCGAAGAGGCCATGAGCAAGCAGATGAAGGCGGAGCGAGAGAAGAGACAGGCCGTTCTGGAAGCGGAAGCCCATAAAGAGTCCGTCATGCGGCGGGCCGAGGGTGACAAGGAGGCCAAGATCATGGCCGCGCAGGCGGAGATGGAAGCAAGGATTGCCATCGCCAGGGGCGAGGCAGAATCCATCCGTCTGACCTACGAGGCTCAGGCCACCGGTCTGAAGTACCTGTCTCAGGCCAACATTCAGGAAAGCGTGCTGCGGCTGCGTGGCATTGATGCGCTGAAGGAGGTGGCCGACGGCCGGGCAACGAAGATTTTCATGCCCACGGATCTTTCCGATGTGGTGTCGGTGATCGGCACCATCGGGGAGACCCTCGGCGTGGGCGACGCGGAGCCAGTGGACAAAAGCGCGCCGCGGACCCCGCGGCCTCCGGAGGAACCCTGCCACGACACCTCCTCATCCAAGATTATCCGGGAGATCAACGAGCAGAAGAAGGCGGCCTGGCTGAGCGAGAACGCGCAGCGGTAGACGGCCGCCGGATCTGTCGGACAACATCCCGATGATCCGGACGGAGTGCCCGGACAGCGCGGGAGATCTTCTGCTGGTTCTGATCAACGCCTGCGCATATTATCCCTGAAAATAATCGGTGGATAAATCAACACAAAACCCACATATTTCCGTAGTACAATTACGAAGGAACCATAAGAAGAGCCTCACAGGAGAAAACATGAATGAGTAAAAAATCTGTCATTTTGGGATTGAGCATGGCGATTGCGCTGGGCCTTTGCATGGGGCTGGCCGGATGCGGAGAGAAGGCGCCCTATGCGGGGCTGAAGTATGACGAGTATATCAAGGTCGGTCAGTACAAGGGACTGCCTGTGGAGAAGATCACCGTGAATGTCACCGGAGAGGATGTGCAGAAGAAAATCGATGAAGCCCTGCAGGCAGCCGGTGAGAAGAAGGATCTGAACAAAAAGGATAAAATCGGAGACGGCGACACGGTAAACATCGATTATGTCGGAAAAATCGACGGTAAGGAATTCGAAGGCGGATCGGCGAAGGGCACGGATCTGGAGATCGGCAGCGACACCTTCATTGCGGGTTTTGAGGACGGGCTGAAGGGAAAACATGTCGGGGAAAAGGCAACTCTGAACCTGACCTTCCCGAAGGATTATCAGAAGGAAGATCTCGCTGGTAGGGATGTCACCTTCGATGTGACCATCAACTCGGCGACGCGGATGGAGAAGCCGGAATACACCGACGCTTTCATCAAAAAAAATACCAGGTATAAGACAAAGGAAGAATATGAGAAATCCCTGAAGGAATCCATCCGGAAAGAGAAGCAGGCCGAAGCGGAAAACGAGCAGAAGTCTGAACTCTGGTCCCAGGTGATGGCTGGCACGAAGATGCTGAAGTACCCGAAGGAAGAACGCAAGGCTTATGAAGAGAACTTCAGTGCGCAGGTGGATGTCATGGCGGAGCAGTATGGTTCAGAGCGGAGCGAGATTATCGCCCAGTACTTCGGCGCGGAGGATGAAAAGGCCTTCAATAAGATGATCAAAGAGAGTGTCCAGACCTTGATCAAGCAGGAAATGGCCATTGAGTACATCGCCGACAAGGAGAATCTGAAGTATTCCGATGAGGAGAAGGAAAAGAAAATCGAGGAAATCACCGCCCAGGGATACGACGAGGAATCGGTGAAAAGCTATACCGGCCGGACCATGGATCAGTACGCTCACATCAATCTGCTCTACGAAGAGGTCATGGATTTCATTCTCGATAACGCAAAAGTAAAAAAATAGG
>JAUNRL010000158.1 GCA_030535715.1 Bacillota bacterium | reverse complement strand
CCAGAGACAAGATGGAACGGCTGGATAACATGGATGCCGTGGAAAAGGAAACCAAGGAACATTTCGCGGAGATCTATCCGGACAACGCCAAGGATATCGGCAACGTCCTGTATCAGATCACCAAGGAGCAGGTCAGAAGCATGATTCTTGACGAGGGTATCCGTCCGGACAACCGGAAGCTGGATGAGATCCGGCCTCTGTGGATCGATCACGGCGTGCTGCCCAGAACCCACGGCTCAGGTCTCTTCAAACGAGGACAGACCCAGGTTCTGTCCGTAGCCACTCTGGGTCTGCTCAGCGAAGCGCAGACCATCGACGGCATCACGGAACAGACCGAGAAGAGATATATGCATCATTACAACTTCCCGCCTTATTCCGTCGGGGAAGCCGGCCGGATGAGAAGCCCGGGAAGACGGGAGATCGGCCACGGGGCGCTGGCGGAAAGAGCTCTGCTGCCCGTGCTTCCCAATGAAGAGGAATTCCCCTACGCCATCCGCGTGGTCTCCGAAGTGCTTTCCTCCAATGGATCCACCTCCATGGGCTCCACCTGCGGAAGTTGTCTGGCGCTGATGGACGCCGGCGTGCCGATCAAGGCGCCGGTTGCCGGTATCGCCATGGGTCTGATCGAGAGAGTGGAAGAGGACGGATCCAGCAAGATGGCCATCCTGTCCGACATTCAGGGAATGGAAGACTTCCTGGGTGACATGGACTTCAAGGTTGCCGGAACGGCCAAGGGCGTTACGGCGATTCAGATGGACATCAAGGTCCACGGACTGTCCAGAGACATTCTGGAGAAGGCTCTGAAGCAGGCAAAGGAAGGCCGGATGCACATCATGGCCGCCATGCTGGAGGATCTGCCCGAACCCAACAGGGAACTGTCCGCCTACGCGCCGCGTATCCTGACCATGCAGATTGAAGTGGATCAGATCCGCACGGTGATCGGCAAGGGAGGAGAGACGATCAACGGCATCATCGACCGCACCGGCGTCAAGATCGACATCAAGGACGATGGCATGGTCTTCATCGCATCGCCTGACGGCGCCAGTCTGGACGCGGCCAAGGCTGAGATCGAGCTGCTGCTGAAGGATCCGGAACCGGGCGAAATCTATGAAGGCAAGGTTACCCGGATCATGAACTTCGGCGCTTTCGTTGAGATTCTGCCCGGCAAGGAAGGCTTGATTCACATCTCCAAGATCGCCAAGGAGAGAATCGACAAGGTTGAGGATGTCCTTCATGTAGGAGATGAGGTCAGGGTCAAAGTCGTGGAAATCGACGACCAGGGCCGGATCAACCTGAACCGGAAAGCGCTTCTGTAGTGTATGAACGGGATTGTTGCCATCATGCTGGTTTTTGCCGCCGTCGGCTTTATCGACAAAGCTCTCGGCGGCAGATGGGGGCTCTCCGAGCAGTTTGACCGCAGTCTCTATACCGTGAGAACCATGGTCATCCCCATCGTCAGCATCTGCGCCGTGGAAACGGAGTTTATCCGCCGTCATCATCACCGGATCTCTGATCATGAAGGCAATACCGGAAATGAATCCTTGACAGCCGGTGAATGACGGGTTTATAATCGATGCATAAACATACAGAATCTGTTTCGGGGCGAGGTGTAAGTCCTCACCGGCGGTGATGCGCAGGGCGTGCAGCCCGGGCGTTAAGTCCGCGAGCTTCGGCCGAAAGGGTGCGATTCCCTTACCGACGGTTACAGTCCGGATGGAAGAAACGAGAAAGTATTTGCATGGTTCATGCATGATGCGAGTATTTGCCCTGAGGAATCTCAGGGTTTTTATAGTCAGGGACAGATTCGAACTGCGGATACCAACAGGTGAAAGGAGAATCGAAGATGACCAATCAAATGACTGAGCAGGAACAGAGAAAACCGAGAATTACTACCGTCAGGCTCGCAAAGATGGCGATGCTGGTGGCGATTTCCATCGTCATGGTGGCGCTGATCCACTTCCCGATCTTTCCGGCCGTAGCCTTCCTGGAGTACGATCCGGCGGATATTCCGATTCTGATCGGAACCTTTGCCTTCGGCCCCGTGGCCGGCGTTCTGCTGACCCTTGTGACGGCGGTCATTCAGGGAACCACGGTCAGCGCGGCCAGCGGCATCTACGGCATTCTGATGCACTTTATTGCCACCAGTGCCCTGATGATCACAGCCGGCCTGATCTACAAGTGCAACAAGACGCGCAAGGGAGCTGTCATCGCGCTGCTGTGCGGCGTAATCGCCATGACCGTGGTCATGATCGGCGCCAACATGATCATTACCCCGATCTTCATGGGCGTTCCGGCGGCTGTCGTCTGGAGTCTGATGCCCTTCATCGCCGGCTTCAACGCCATCAAGGCGGGAATCAACAGCATTGTGACCTTCCTGGTGTACAAGAGGATTTCCGGATTCCTGCATAAGCAGTAAGGAGAAAATCAATGACCATCGATGAGAAGAGAATACGAAGCGAAGTGGACGAGATCGTCGAACTGGTGCTCGGCGACTACGATCAGGACAGGGATATCGACAACATGGATATCTTCAACCAGCCGGATCGGGATGAGGTCGTGCAGATCGTCATCAAACTGCTTGGCGTGCTGTTCCCCGGTTACTACCGTGACAAGGGATACCGGTTCTACAATATGGACAGCAAGCTGACCCTGCAGTTTGAGGACATCATGTACTATCTATCCCGGCAGGTCGCTCTGGCGCTGGCTTTCGATGAGAAACATGCCGGAAAGTCTGATCCTGAGCTGGAAGAGGAGGCGCG
>JAUNRL010000157.1 GCA_030535715.1 Bacillota bacterium | reverse complement strand
GATCATATCGCTGAAAACAGGAATAGTCGCGACCATCATTTCGTTTTTCCTCGGGCTGTTCGCCGCAAGGAAGGTGATCAGCCTGTCCTACCACGGGAAGGCGGTTGTCGACGGGCTCCTGACTCTGCCTATGGTCCTGCCGCCGACGGTGGCAGGATTCTGCCTGCTTCTGATTTTTTCCCGGCGGCGGCCGGTTGGCGTTTTTCTGAACGATACCTTTGAGACTCAGGTGGTTCATACGTGGCTCGGATGTATTCTGGCCGCGATGGTGATTGCCTTTCCACTGATGTACCGGAACGCCCGGGCGGCCTTCGAACAGATCGACGCCAATCTGGTCTACGCGGGACGCACGCTGGGCATGACCGACATGCGCATCTTCTGGCGCATCGTCGTTCCCACCGCCGGACCGGGGATTGCGTCGGGAACGATTCTGACCTTCGCCCGGGCAATGGGTGAGTACGGCGCGACATCCATGGTGGCCGGAAACATTCCGGGCAGGACGGGAACGGTATCCCAGAGGATCGCCATGGTCATTCAGGACGGAGATTATGTGACCGCCGGGTTCTGGGTGGTCATGCTTCTTTTGATTGCTTTTGTCATCATCTTTCTGATCAACATTCTGACCGGGAAAAAGATGAAGAACATCAGACGATGGTGACCGGACGGGAAGAAGGAACGGACGCAGGCAGACGGCATGAGCATCGCGGTTGAGATCAACAGAACACTGGGAGACTTCACCCTGGACATCCGCTTCGAAAGCGAAGCGGAGCGAATCGGCATCCTGGGCGCATCCGGCTGCGGCAAAAGCCTGACGCTGAAGAGCATCGCCGGCATCGAAAAGCCGGACAGCGGGAGGATCTCTCTCGACGGGAAGGTGTTCTTCGATTCGGCGGCGAAGATCAATGTTAAGCCGCAGAAGAGGAACGTAGGCTATATGTTTCAGAATTACGCCCTCTTTCCCACCATGACCGTTGCGGACAACATCGCGGCCGGCCTTCATGCGCCGGGCAGGAGAACGGGCCTTCGCCGGAGAAGTACCGGCACGTTCGCCGGAGCGGGAGAAGAAGCGGAGCCCGTGAAGCAGCGGGTTGCCGAAATGATCAAACGGTTCCATCTGCAGGGACTGGAGAAGCATCTGCCGGAACAGCTTTCCGGCGGTCAGCAGCAGCGGGTGGCGCTGGCCAGGATTATGGCCTGCCGACCGGATCTGATCATGCTGGACGAGCCCTTTTCCGCGCTGGATCAGCATCTGAAGGAGAGGCTTCAGCATGAGATGCTGGAGATGCTGGAGGACTATCACGGGCAGGTGATCATGGTTTCCCACAGCCGGGACGAGATCTACCGGTTCAGTGAGGAGCTCATCATTCTGGACGGAGGAAAGGCAATGGCCACGGGGCAGACAAAGCGACTGTTTAATGATCCAGGAAACACGGCCGTCGCCCGGATGACGGGATGCAAGAACATCACGCCGGCCATTCGCGTCGATGCGCATCATCTGCGGCTTCCGGAGTGGGGTGCTGATCTGCGTCTGGAGCGGGAGATCCCCGAGGGGATCAGCGCCATCGGCTATCGGGCCCACTCCTTCGAGCCGGTGTGGGGAGAGAAAAAAGGCAACTGCATCCCCTTCCACATCGCCGGTGCGGACGAACTGCCCTTTGAACGGCGGTATTACCTTATCCCCGCAGGAAGCGGCAATGAGGCCGAGCGGATCTGCTGGTTTGTCCAGGACAATGACCGGCGGCTGATGGACCGGCGGCCGGCACCGGATTTCCTGCGGTTCAGAGAAGAAGCCATCATGCTTCTGCGGGAGCGATAATATCGTCATCCGCCGGAAGCCGTTGTACAATGAACACGGGCAAGTAGCAATCATGAAGGATCCATTCAACCGCGATATTGAATACATGAGAATATCCATTACCGACAGATGCAACCTGCGCTGTCGGTATTGTATGCCTGCAGAGGGCATCGAGAAGATCTCCATGAGTCAGATCCTGACCTACGAGGAGATTCTACGCGTCTGCCGGCATGCGGTCTCGCTGGGGATCACCCGGTTCAAGGTGACGGGCGGGGAGCCGCTGGTGCGGCGGGGTTGTGCCGGCCTGATCCGGACCATGAAGGAGATCCCCGGGACACAGCAGGTGACCCTGACCACCAACGGCCAGCTGCTGGAGCAGCATCTGGACGATCTGAAGGCGGCGGGCCCCGATGGAATCAACGTGAGTCTGGATTCCCTTCAGGAGGACCGCTACCGGACGATTACCCGGGGCGGCGAGCTTAAACCGGTGCTCTCATCGATTGCAAAGGTAACGGCGGCGGGCATTCCAACCAAGGTCAACTGCCTGCTGCAGAAGGAACTGAACGAGGACGAATACCTGGCCTTCGCGAGAATGGCATTTGATCAGGGAATCCCCGTCCGATTCATCGAGATCATGCCTGTGGGGTTTGCCGACGCCGGTGAAGGACTGTCCAACGAGGACATTCTGCTGCTTTTACAGAAGAAATGGCCGCAGCTTACATCCGATGACCGGATACACGGCAACGGACCGGCGGTGTATTACCGTATTCCCGGGCAGCAGGGTGCCATCGGACTGATCAGTGCCATGCATGGAAAGTTCTGTGACCGCTGCAACCGGATCCGGCTCACCTCGCAGGGGAAGATTCAGCCGTGCCTCTGTTACGAGGATGCGGTGGATCTGCTGCCGGTGCTGCGCGGCGGATCGGAGGACGAGCTGCGGGAGACGATGGCAGCGGCAGTTATGACCAAG
>JAUNRL010000156.1 GCA_030535715.1 Bacillota bacterium | reverse complement strand
ACGGCGGAATGCCAACCAGCTTACGCAAACGCATTGAAAAGAGGATACGGGATGATTTCACACAATAGTATTGACACGGAACTGCGGTTTTACCAGACTGTTCAGGAGCGGATGCGCGCAGATCTGCTGACATTTCCGAAGGGTGACGTTTTTTTTCAAGCTGGAACACGGGCGGAAAAGGCCATACACAAAAATCAACGGCAGGAAAAAGTATCTTGGCACCCGAAACATAGAATACGTTCAGCGGGTGATGCAGAGAAAGGAATACGAAAAATCCCTGTATCTGATCGGTCAGAACATCGAAGCGCTTCACGCTCTGCGATCCCGCTTCCATGATCTGGTGCATATAGTTCCTGCCAACTTTGCCCTGCCGGATAAATTCCTGTCACGAAAGGAACGGGCCGCCATTGCCGAACGTTGGGCAGAGGTCCGGAAAGTACAGGTGCTCCCGCCGGAGACCTTTGCGCGGGAAGGGGAAAAGACTCCCCGAAAATTCAAAACCAGCGACGGTATCTACGTAAAATCCAGGGCAGAACTATTTATCTACGAGTATCTCAAAGCTCATGGAATTATGTTTCTCTATGAGCGGCCCTTTCATGCCAACGGGAAAACTTACTATCCTGACTTTACCATCATCCGCGCATCGGACGGAGAGATGATCCTGTGGGAGCACTTCGGTATGATGTCTCTGGACTGGTATCTGCGCAATACCCAGGAAAAACTGTACGATTATTCCTGTGAAGGATTCTGGCCCTTCCGGAACATCATTGCCACTTACGAGTTCAACGAGGACGATCTGGACGCATCCGAAATCGAGCGGATTCTGAAGATGATGGAGATCCTGTAGATTCGGAAAGATAAAGACCCGGGCAGCGCCGGGTCTTTGCGTCTCTTCACCACCTGTCTTGCAAGTGTGTTTCAGCCTATTCGTCGTTTTGCATATCTTTCAGGCGGAAATGATTTCGCGCATTAAAGTGAGTTCGGCTGCTTCCTTGGGTTTTCTTGTGATTCCAAACAGAAGCCTTCTGCAAATCACACCAGCTGACGGGATAAGGCGGCTTCAGATTCTTCAGCAGCCCTTGTTTTCCGCCTATGCGTTGCCTTTGCACCCAAATTGGCTGAAACCTCTTCAGATTACCGGAGCGGATAGATCTATGCAATCAACCAGTACCCCGCAGGCGGACTGCTCTACAGCATATGCGCGATGAGTTCCTCCCGCGGCGCCTCTGCGAGATAGCAGGGCGGGATGTCAAAGATGGTCCGGCCACCGCATACTCCTTCCCGGTTCATCCGGTAAGCTGCCCGGGCAACCGCGGTCAGCACGCTTCCGGTAAAGAAGGGGTTGGACTCCAGATCCAGCTTGAACTCCACCGTATTGTTAAACTGCCCATCCATGCCCGTCAGTCCGCTGCGCAGAACGCTGCCGCCGTGGGGCAGTCCCCGATGATCCCGGTCCATCTCCTCCTGGGTGATGAAGACCACCGTGGTATCATAATCCGCGAAATAGTTGGGCATGGTCACGATAGCCTCCTCGATGGCCTGCTTATCCGCGCCTTCTTCAGCCACCACAAAGCACTCTCTGGTATGCTTGTCCCGGGTGGTCAGCACAGGGTGTTCACCTGTCCGGACTCTCTCCACGGCTTTCGGCACCGGCACGGTATACTGCCGGGCATCGGCCACGCCGTCGATCCGGCGGATGGCATCGGAGTGTCCCTGGCTGACACCTCTGCCCCAGAAGGTATAGTTGTCGCCGTCCGGCAGCGCCGCGTTGGCATAAAGCCGCGCCACAGAGAACAGGCCCGGATCCCAGCCGACGGAAATGATGCCGACATTTCCGGCCGCCTTTGCTGCCTTATCCACCGCCGCCAGATGCTGTGGAATGTTGGCGTGAGTATCGAAGCTGTCCACCACATTGCACAGAGCAGCAATTTTCGGGGTCATCTCCGGCAGATCCGTAGCGCTTCCGCCGCACAGGATCAACACATCAATCTCCTTCGCCTTTTCCTCCAGCACGTCCATACCGAGCACCGGCACATCCGAGGCGATCTTCACCGACGTCGGATCCCTGCGGGTAAACACCGCCACCAGTTCCATATCCTTCACTTTCTGTACGGCTGCTTCCACCCCGCGGCCCAGATTTCCATAACCTACGATTCCCACTAACATATTCTTTACCTCTCTTTCAGGTTTATCTGACGCATTCTCCTCCCGGCCGGCGCTTCCCGCGCTGTTTTCCGGGCTCTGCGCCATGCCCGCGCGGCTTGGATTGTATCAATATTGTTCGAAAACCTCTTCCATTCTACCACGATCCGGAGAAAACACAACTGCCGGACCGCATTATTCGGTACCCCGCCTGATTCCTCCTCACTATAATCCTTCGCTTCAGCCTCATCTGCGCGTTTTCTATCATCCAGGCGGAAACACTTTTGCGCGATAAAGCGTTTCCGGCTCAAGCTGTTAAGAATCTTGTGATTTCGATCAAGAACTATCTGCAAATCACAGCATTTGACTATAGCAAACCACTTCACGAACTTTGGCAAGCCCTGATTTCCGCCTATGTGTTGCTTTTGCATGCAAAAAGGCTGAAACGCCTCCGAGAACCGAACAGTTTGCAGACGGAAAGGAGAACAAAATGCCTGCCATGTACGGAGACACTGTAACACTCTGCAGGACATGTGCGCACCGCCCCATGCGCTTTCCTCTCCCCTGCAGAGTGTTACAGCGTCTTCGGGCAACGGTAGCGTTCCTTTTTCTCTGTACCGGTTCCGTACTCGATTGCCTGAAAAGGACAGAGATTGATGC
>JAUNRL010000155.1:1158-2822 GCA_030535715.1 Bacillota bacterium | reverse complement strand
TACCGTATTGATCCGACGATATCCAAGAAGGCGAAGGGATTCTGGTACGTCAATCTGGACGGGGAGGGCTTTAAAAAGCACGAAGTTACCGACATCACCCAGTACGACATGAACGATACGTCAAAACTGGTCTGGTTCACCGTTCCGCGGATGACAGGCGAGGCCGTCTGGCTTCCCCCCTACGAGACGGAAAACCTGGGCGCACGGGTGATCTCATACAATGTGCCCATCTACAATAACAACCGGTTCATCGGAGTCGTCGGCATTGAGCTGGACTACTCCACGATGGTAAAGCAGGTGGAACACATTACGCTGTATAAAAACGGTTATGCGTTCATTAACGATCAGGACGGTACCATCATTTACCATCCCCGCATGAGCGTGGAGGAACTGGTTCAGAATCAACCCAAGGTGTCGGAAGGCGTGCTCAGCAAGGGGAATTTCTTCACCTACACCCTCAATGGCGTGGAGAAACAGGGCGTCTGGTTGCCTCTGAGCAACGGTATGCGGCTGAACGTAACCGTCCCCGTATCCGAGATCAACGCCGAATGGCACCGATGGATCAAACAGATCCTGGTTATCTTCAGCCTGATGGTGGTTCTGTTTGTTCTGTTCATCACGAGCTTTACCGGACGCATCACCAAACCTCTGAAGGATCTCACCGGGATGGCGAAGCAGGTGGATGCGGGCAATTACGACGTGAAACTGGATTATGACGGGAACGACGAGGTGGGGATCCTTACCCGGACTTTCAGCCAGCTCATCGCCAACCTGAAGGTTTATATTAAGGATCTGAATGATCTGGCCTATGCCGATGCGCTTACTTCCGTGCACAACAAGGGCGCCTTTGACATCTTTGTACGGAACTTGGACGAACAGATGGAAGATTCGGAAAAGACGGTGGAATTTGCTGTCTGCATCTTTGACTGCAACGGCCTGAAGGAAATCAACGATAAATACGGCCATGACAAGGGCGATATCTATCTGAAGGCTGCCTGCAATATGATCTGCGAGGTGTTCAGCCACAGCGCGGTCTTCCGGATCGGCGGGGACGAGTTTGCGGCCGTTCTGCAGAAGGAGGACTACCGCTGCCGCGGAGATCTCCTGAAACAGTTCGATGAGGCCTGTTCCGAGGAATACGCCCATGAGGATGTGATATGGCAGCGTGTGGACATCGCCAGGGGAATGGCAGTTTACGATCCGGTGATGGACAGTAATGTCCGGGATGTGGTGCGCCGCGCCGACCGGCTGATGTACGAGAACAAGAGAAAACACAAGGAAAAAGAGTAAACGAAAGGGCAGAATGCTGATGCAGAGCGCAGGGAGTAGTGTACCGATGAGCGGGGAAATGCTGCAGCTGGCGAAGGAGGTCGGCAACACACTGAACGAATATGAACTCTGCGCCGGGCAGGCCGCAAAGGCAAAGAAGCTCGCCGCAAAACTGGAACACCGGGAGGTCACCCTTACGGTCATCGGCCAGTTCAAGCGGGGCAAGACAACTCTGATCAACCGCATCATCGACACGGAACTGTTGCCGACGGGCATCGTGCCGATTACGGCGGCGGTGACCAGCATCCGTTGCGGGGAACAGCGGGCTCTGGTCTGGCTGCAGAACGGACTCAGCATAGACGTTCCCCCGGAGGAACTGCACCGGTATATCAGCG
>JAUNRL010000155.1:0-1148 GCA_030535715.1 Bacillota bacterium | reverse complement strand
ACAGCGGCGGTTACAAGGATCCTCTATGGACCGGACAGCTCCGTGGTATATTTCAAAAACGGATTGTCAGAAGACGTGCCGGTGGAAGATCTGCATGGATATATCAGCGAGCAGGAAAATCGGAACAACGAGCGGAAGGTGGCCGAAGTGGAGATGTTCACTCCGGCGAATTTCCTCCGCGGTAGTCTACGTCTGGTGGATACTCCGGGCGTCGGCTCCGTTCATGAAAACAATTCCCATTCCGCCTATCACTTTGCGGAGGAGAGTGACGGCGTTATTTTCATGCTCTCTGTAGACAGTCCCATCAATCAGATCGAAATCGACTTTCTGCGCAGTACCCGCCGATTCGCCGGCCGGTTCTATTTCATTGTCAATAAGACCGACACAGTGGGGGAGAAGGATCTCGAAGAGTATCTGGCCTACTGCAACGATCTGCTCTGCCGGATTATGGAGATTGCACCGGACAGCGAAGAGGCTGGGGCAATCCGCCTGCTTCCCGTCAGCGCGAAGACGGGCGCGGGCGTTGAGAAGCTGAAGAAGATGATCCGGGAGGATCTGCTCCGCAGCTCCGGGCAGATCATGGAACGGTCCGTCGGACTGAAGCTGCTGGAGATTCTGGACTCCGCCGGCCGCCAGATCCGGGCTTACCGGGAAGTGCTGAAGATGGCGCCCAATGTCTTTCGCCGGCGCTTCAATGAATTGCACCGGATTATGCAGGAGCGCAGGAAAGAATGCGAACGGCTTCCGGAGACGGATGCGGACGGCGGGCAAAAGCAATACCGGCGTGCGCAGCTCAACGAGGAGAAGATCCTGCTGATAGCCCGGGTGAAGGAACTGTTCGGCATCGATGTGGACGAAGGAATTGATCGGTCGGAGGCGGCGAAGGTTCTTTCCCGGGAGGCTTATGCCCGGGAATACACCGGGCTCCTGAATGAGGTGGAGCAGACCATGAACACCGTCTTCATGTACAAGGAAGAGAACGCCTATACGGTGGCGAGGCGCATCGAGGATCTGAACATTCTGCTGCATAAAATGGAGAAGTACCGCAGACAGATCAGGAAGGTCATGGCATGAGCACGAGAACCCGAGCCCTTGTTTCCGTGATGACCGGCAATACGATTTTCGGATTCAGCTTCATCTTTTCCAAC
>JAUNRL010000154.1:304-2844 GCA_030535715.1 Bacillota bacterium | reverse complement strand
GCCGGCTGCGAAGAATTTGTCGCCGGCCTTGCCCCTGGTTGCCTTGATCAGGCCCTTCTTCGGATCCAGTTTGACCGGAGCGATCTCACTCATATCCTCCGGACTCTGGCCTGTGGCGAATACCAGCGAATCGGCGCTGAACTCAGCCTTGGCTCCTTTGTCATAGAAGCCGGCAGCCTCAACCTTCTTGAGCTTGGTCTTCGTTCCCCTGGCCGCTGTCGGATACAGACCCGTGGTAATGCCGATGCCCAGGGACAGCGCATAGTGGAACTCGTTGATGTTGGCCGGAGCCTCTTCGATGGATCTTCTGTACAGGATCCGTACGTCCTCCGCACCCAGCAGCTTCGCCGTGACCGCACAGTCAACCGCTACATCGCCGCCGCCAACGACAATGACCTTCTTGCCGGGATCGAAGTCCTTTTTCCTGGTTCTGGCTTCCTTCAGGAAGTCGATCGCGGAATACACGCCCTTCAGTTGAGCACCCGGGAATTCACGGGCGTCCAGTTTGGCGCTCCACAGGCCCGCGCCGATGAAAACGGCGTCGAAGTCTTCCAGATCAGCCGCTTTGACTTCCTTGTTGCAGACGATCTTGACGCCCAGACCCTTGACCGTGGAGATGTCGTGATCAACAACTGCCTGCGGAAGTCTGCTCGGGGTAATGCCGTAGGTCAGTACGCCGCCCGGCTTGGCTTCCCGTTCAAAAATGGTGACTCTGTAACCGGCTTTGGCCAGCTCCGCGGCACACGCCAGTGATGCCGGGCCGGCACCGACGCAGGCAACCTTTCCGGGCTTCTTCTGCTTCGAAGCCTGCAGAGTCTTCATCTTGAAGAGCTTTTCCTGCTCGACGGCGTATCTCTGCAGTTTGCCGATTTCAATCGGCTTGTCAATGCCGCATCTGCTGCATGCTTCCTCGCAGAGGTTGTCGTAGGGACATACTCTGGCACAGGTGCCGCCCAGGACGTTGTTCTGACGGATGGTCTCCGCGGCGCCCTTGACGTTTCTGAACCGAATGGACCGGATGAATTTCCCCGGATCCGTTCCCGCCGGACAACCCTTGCTGCAGGGCGCGTCGTGGCACAGAAGGCATCTTGCTGCTTCTTCCATCGCGGTTCTGTGAGTGAATCCCGCTACGGCTTCCGCAGTGTACTTTCCTTTTGCGATTTTACTCAATTTCTTTCCTCCTTTTTACTCGTCCGTGATAACTCTCATGTTTATCAGAATCTGAGATAAAATCGGCGGAGCGGGAAGGCCGCCCCGTCGGTATTCGAGTCTAACCTCAGATCGGATTAAAACTCATCGGATGCGTCGCACTTCAGCACCGCATTCAGCGTTGCGGTAGCCGCCGCCGTGCAGTCCTCGTCGGAGACATGCTCCGGCTCGCAGTGAGACAGACCATCCTTGGTCCGCGAGAAGATCATCGTCGTCGGGATCATGTACGCACAGAACTGTGCGTCATGACCGGCTCCGGACAGAATCTTCTGCCACTTGGCACCCATCTCATCCATGGATTCCTCAACAAATTTGATCAGTCTGGCATCGAACGGCACCGGATCTCTCTTCCACTGTTCCTCAATGTCGCAGGTGCACTGCTGATACATCTCGCCAGACATTTCCTTCAGGATCTCCATGCACTTGTCGAGCACGAACTGCTCAGGATGTCTGACATCCAGGGAGAATTCCGCTTCGTCCGGAATGCAGGTGTGGATGCAGGGGTGGACATAGATCTCGCCGGTGGTGAATACGAATTCGTATTCGCTCTGGCCGCTCTCCACCAGTTCCTTGTTGTAGGCATCATATTTCTCATGCAGCTTGCAGAGGAAGTCCGCTGCAGCATGCAGGGCATCGTGTCTCTTCGCCATCGGGAAGGTACCCGCATGAGCCGTGAATCCGTGGAAACGGACTCTGTAGTTGAACATGCCCATGACCTTCTGAACCGCACCGATCTCATTGCCGTTGTCCTCGAGGATCGGCCCCTGCTCCAGGTGGGTCTCAAACATGGCACAGTACTTGTCCGGGCTGATTCTATTGGCCTTGTCGCCTTTGTACCTGGAAGCCGCCAGAGCTTCGCCGAAGTTCGCGAACTCGGACTTGTCCATGGGTTTGGACGCCATCATGTTCTCATACTGGAAGTTCGGCTTCAGGTAATCGGGCAGATAGTCATAGCAGATGATACCGGAAACCATCATGGCCGGCGGATACAGAGAGCCTTCTTCGTTGGTCCAGATCATCGCCGTCAGGGGGTGCTTATGCGGAATGTTCTCTGCAGCAACCGTCTCCAGCACTTCCATGCCGGTCATAACGCCTTCGATGCCGTCATAGTTGCCGCCGTTCTTGACGGAGTCGCAGTGGGAACCCATGACGATTCTCTTCGCGTTGGGATCGGATCCCTCCAGCGTAGCATACAGGCACGCGCAGTCGTCGCACTCAATTTTGGCACCGATAGCTTCCATTCTTCTGACGAACTCATCTCTCGCCATATGCGCTTCCTTGGACAGAGAATATCTTGTGATTCCACCATGTCCGGCATCACCAAACCGGGA
>JAUNRL010000154.1:0-294 GCA_030535715.1 Bacillota bacterium | reverse complement strand
TGATCTTGTCTGACATTCTCTCTAAACTACATTTGTACATAACGTCATCCTCCTTTTTCATTTTGAGAATCCTATTCGTAGTGGTTGTGAAACCAGTTACATACTTTAACAACATTATATTCTGTTTTCTGGGTATTTCAAGTGTTTTCCGCAACTTTCTATTATTTTTGGCGCGGTAACTTGCAAAAGCAACTTCACGATTTCCCGTTTAGTACACATCTTCCCCATTGACTGCACATTTTCACGCAGGACGAAATCGTTGCAGCAAGGCGGATGAGGGAGGCGTACCCGTAG
>JAUNRL010000153.1 GCA_030535715.1 Bacillota bacterium | reverse complement strand
TCGAGGGCTACTGCCACTGCCGGCTGTATCATAAGGAAAAATAAGCGTTATTAGCACTCTTTGATGGTGAGTGCTAAAAAAGTTGTTGACATCACCCTCGGGCGGATTTACAATGGAATCAGCCTAAAGGGGGTGATTGTTGATGAATATCGAAAAATACACACAGAATGCACAGGGAGCGATCATTGATTGCCAGAATATAGCCGTGGAAGAAGGCCACCAGCAAGTGGACGGAGAGCATCTCCACCTGGCGTTGCTCATGCAGAAGGACGGCCTGATCCCCAAGCTCCTGCATTTCATGGAGGTGAATACGGGGGAACTGATCGGTTCGCTGCAGGCGGAGATCGATAAGTTGCCGAAGGTCTCGGGGGGAGCGGATTCCATGTATTCCACCCGCCGGCTGCAGCAGCTGTTTCTGGCAGCGGAAAAGAAGGCGGATCAGCTCAGGGATGAATACGTCAGCGTGGAGCATCTGTATCTGGCCCTGCTGGATGAGCGGAATACGCCGTCGGTACAGGTTCTGAAGCGGTACGGTGTGACCAAGGACAGGTTCCTGCAGGCCTTGAACCGGGTTCGGGGAAATCAGCGGGTAACCAGCCAGAATCCGGAGGACAACTACGACGCGTTGAATAAGTATGGCCGTGATCTGGTGGAGATGGCCAAAGATGGCAAGCTGGATCCGGTCATCGGACGGGACGCGGAGATCCGGCATACGATACAGATCCTTTCCCGGAGAACGAAGAACAATCCGGTGCTCATCGGTGAGCCGGGGGTAGGCAAGACTGCGGTGGTCGAGGGCCTGGCCCAGCGGATCCTGAACGGTGACGTGCCTGAGGGACTCAAGGATAAGACTATCTTCGCGCTGGATATGGGCGCGCTGATCGCCGGTGCCAAATTCCGGGGAGAATTCGAGGAACGGCTCAAGGCGGTTCTCAACGAAATCGAAAAATCCGAGGGACGCATCCTGCTGTTCATCGACGAACTGCACAATATCGTCGGCGCAGGAAAATCCGAGGGTGCCATGGACGCAGGCAACCTGCTGAAGCCGAAACTGGCCAGGGGCGAGCTGCACTGCATCGGCGCGACCACCCTGGACGAATATCGCAAATACATCGAAAAAGACGCGGCGCTGGAACGGCGTTTCCAGAAGGTCATGGTGGACCAGCCCACGGTGGAAGATACCATTTCCATTCTCCGGGGCCTGAAGGAACGCTTCGAGATTCATCACGGCGTGAGGATTACCGACGGCGCGCTGATCGCCTGCGCGACGCTGTCTGACCGCTACATCAGCGACCGGTTTCTGCCGGACAAGGCCATTGATCTGATGGATGAGGCGGCCTCCAAGATCCGGACGGAAATCGACAGCATGCCCGAGGAACTGGATCAGATCTCCCGTAAGATCATGCAGCTGGAGATCGAGAAGCAGGCCCTGCTGAAGGAGACCGACAAGGCCTCGGCGGCCCGCCTCGAAAACCTGGAAGAAGAACTGGCCCAGCTGAAGGATGAGAGCAACACCATGCGGGCCCAGTGGGAGGGCGAGAAAAAAGCCATTACTGGGGTCAAAGTCATCAAGCAGCAGATCGAGGATGTGCGGCATCAGATTGAGGAAGCAGAGCGCGGATACGATCTGGAGAAACTGGCCGAGCTGAAGTACGGCACGCTGCCCGATCTGGAGCGGAAGCTGGAAGAGGAAAAAGCCAAGGCGGAAAGGGCTGAGGAGTCTCGTCTGCTGAAGGAGGAAGTCACCGAGGAGGAGATTGCCGAGGTCATCTCCGGATGGACAGGCATTCCCGTCAGCAAGCTGGTGGAAACGGAGCGCGACAAACTGCTGAAACTGCCGGATATTCTGCACGAGCGGGTCATCGGACAGGACGAAGGCGTCCGCGTGGTTGCCGAGTCGGTGCTGCGCGCGCGGGCCGGTCTGAAGGATGAGAAGCGACCCATCGGTTCCTTCATCTTCCTGGGACCCACCGGCGTGGGCAAGACGGAACTGGCCAAGGCTCTGTCGGAAGCTCTGTTTGATTCGGAAAAGAACATGGTGCGGATCGATATGTCTGAGTATATGGAGAAGCATTCCGTCTCGCGTCTGGTCGGCGCTCCGCCGGGATACGTGGGGTACGACGAGGGAGGACAGCTCACCGAGGCCGTCCGCCGCAAGTCCTACAGCGTCATCCTGTTTGATGAGATCGAAAAGGCGCATCCCGATGTGTTCAACATTCTGCTGCAGCTTCTGGATGACGGCAGGCTGACGGACAATCAGGGACGCACCGTGGACTTCAAAAACACCATCGTTATTATGACGTCCAATATCGGCAGCCGCTTCCTGATCGAAGGCATCCGGCAGGATGGTACCGTAGACGAAGAGGTGAAGCAGAAGGTGGAGAACGAAATGAAGCGCCACTTCCGGCCGGAATTTCTCAACCGGATCGATGACATCGTCGTCTTCTCGCCCCTGACCGAGGAGCAGATTATCCGCATTATCGAGCTGTCCATGAAGGACATCGAGCGGCGCTTGGCAGAATGGGGAATCACTCTGGAACTGACCGATGAGGCGAAGAAGTTTATCGCCGACGAAAGCTACGATGCCCAGTATGGCGCGCGGCCGGTGAAGCGGTTCCTGCAGAGAAACGTGGAGACGGAGCTGGCCGGCGAGCTGATCCGCGGAACCATCATGGACGAGGATCACGTGCTCATCAATACCGATGGGGAGAAGCTGACCTTTACCGCGCAGGGGCAGGTGCAGTAGCGCAGGCAATACGCGCCCGGCGGGAAAACCCGCCGGGCGATTTTTTCTACAGGTTAGCCTTGACGAACTGCAGTTAGTAATTCTACACTCAAGTTAGACCG
>JAUNRL010000152.1 GCA_030535715.1 Bacillota bacterium | reverse complement strand
AACGAAAAGAAGTGTGAAACAACACAATATGATGGCAGTGCGCCGGCAGGCGCCGGCCGCGGCACGCTGCCGACAGGTACATTACCGGAAACCGGTGCTGTGCGCGGCACGTTGCTGCAGATCGACGGGCTTGTCGTCTCTTTTCGCGATGCGGAAAGCGGGATAACGGCCGTCCGGGGCGTGGATCTGACCATCGACAAAGGGGAGAACCTCGCCCTGGTCGGGGAGTCCGGCTGCGGCAAAACCGTCATGTGCAAATCCATGCTCGGCCTTCTCTGCCGCAAAGGCGTCATCGATGAAGGCCGGATTATCTACTTCGCCGGGACGGACCCGGAAACCCCTGTCAGCGACGGCGGGAAGAAACCGGCGGCGCGTTCCGATGCTGACGGGACGGATCTGGCAGTCCTCTCCGAGAGAGAACTGGTTCGCTTCCGGGGCGGTGAAATTGCCATGATCCCTCAGGATCCCATGACCAGCCTGGATCCGGTTGTCGCGGTAGGCGAACAGATTGCCGAGGCGGCGCGCCTGGCTGGTGCGGCCCGCGCCGAGGCCCGCGCGAGGGCGTTGGAACTCATGGAGCTGGTGGGTATCAGCGATGCACCGACGCGATATGATCAGCGTCCTTATCAGTTCTCCGGGGGAATGCGGCAGCGCATCGTCATCGCCATTGCCCTGGCGGGTCGTCCCCGGCTGCTGCTGGCAGATGAACCGACCACAGCGCTGGACGCAGAAACCCAGGAAGGGATTCTGCGGCTGATCCGGGATGTGCAGAAGCAGACCGGCGTCAGCGTGCTGTTCATCACCCACGACCTGAGTCTGGTGGAGGAGATGGCGCAGCGAGTGGCGATCATGAAGGAGGGAAGGCTGGTGGAGGAGGGTCCGGTGAACCGGGTGTTCTCCGATCCGCAGCATCCCTATACCCGGCAGTTGCTGGGTTATCTGGATTATCAGTACCATCGGGGGCATAATCACCGGGGGAAGGGCAGCGATGGTCAGACAGCCGGCAGCCGGGCAGAGGAGCTGCGGCCGGAGGGCCGGCGGGGCAGCGATAGTCAGACAGCCGGCAATCGGCTGGAGAGTGATCCGGAGGAAACGCGCCTCTGCGTAGAGCATCTGTTCAAAACCTACGGAACCCGGCATGTGCTGCACGACTTTTCCATGAACATCCACCGGGGCGAAATTGTCGGCATCATCGGCCGTTCCGGCTGCGGCAAGTCGACCCTGGCCCGCTGCATCATGGGCATCGAGCCCTATGACGGCGGCATTATCCGCATGCCGGCGGGACGGGACAGAACCCAGATGATCTTTCAGGAATCTCAGGATGCCTTCAACGAGCGGATGACGATCCGCCAGATTATCGCCGAGCCGCTGATGATCCGACGTGCTGAACTTCGGGCGGGCAAAGCGGAAATCCGGCGCCGGGTTGACACCGCCATGGCCGAAGTCGGTCTGGACACGGAACTGGCCGGTCGTCATCCCTATGAACTGTCCGGCGGCCAGCGGCAGCGGGCCGCCGTTGCCAGAGCACTGATCGCAGATCCTGCGGTTATCATCGCTGATGAACCGTTGACGGGGTTGGATGTCACCGCTCAGGCAAAGATCGTTCATCTTTTCCGTGAGCTCGTAGATAAGCATGACCTGTCTCTGATGCTTATCGCCCATGATCGGCCCATGGCAGAACACGTCAGCGACCGGATCATCGAAATGGAAGGGTGGTCGTAGTGCGGTCGGCGCCTGTTGCCAGATGTGTCACGCTTACAAACGCATTATTAAAGGGAAGTATGTTTACGCTTCCCGTTTTTAATGTGCGATATGGCGAAAAGCTTCTATTTACATACGTTTCAGGATCCGATAATCGATCAGTACACATACCAGCTGGCACAGAAACTGATCGGGACATCACGCCGTCATGATATCCTTTGCCAGGGATATCATTCCGGAAGATAAGTTCAGGATGCTGTCCGCAGCATATGAGAACGGGCAGAAGAAACTCAAGGCCGATATGGATGTAGGATCAGGACTCACAGGGACAAAGGAAACGATATAGATGATTTCTATGCCCTGGTCGACAGATATACTTCATTTAATATGTCAAAATGAGAATTACAACATCATATAATTGACAATACATAACTCATACCTCCATGAAATTAAGTGGTAGTGGTACCGGCTTTACTCATTGCCGATTCAATCTCCTGGGGTATCACACGAACACGCACATAGGCGATTCAACCTGCGTAAACCAAACAACTGGGAATGAGCAGCTGGCAGGCAGGCTTTCGACCGGACGCATGATTGGTCCAAGGAGGTGACCGCCAAAACCAGTACTGCTATATTCTACCCGTTTGAACAATGAGACGGATAGTTCCCAACCGGTTGTTGGGTCTATCTACCACAACACTATTGTAGGAGGAGATCAAAATGAAAAAGAAAATTATCGCTACAATGTTAACACTTGCATTACTGGTTTCAATTTTCCCGTCATCAGCATTTGCATACGACAATTCTGTTGAGGATTATCACAACGATACAGA
Source organism: Bacillota bacterium (assembly GCA_030535715.1). GTDB lineage: Bacteria > Bacillota > Clostridia > Peptostreptococcales > Anaerovoracaceae > Lentihominibacter. Next base: position 315 of record JAUNRL010000152.1, on the reverse strand, counting down.
TATAAATAGTGTTCTAGAGATCGCCGTAGAAGAAAATGTCGATGTAGTAGAAAATGTAAATGAGACAAAAGATGATTTTGAGGTTACCGCTGAAGATATAAGCATAATAACCCCGAAAGATGGTGGGGAAACGATAGATACTGTTTTAGAAGATGGTGATGTAATAGGACTTAGTTTCCCGAGCGAAGTAGATACCGGAAAAGGTGAAATAGAAAATGGAACGGTAGCCTATAGCACAGATGAAGATGTAGATGTTTATTCCCAAGTTGAGGCCGAGCAGGTTGAGGGTGAAACTCTTCTTTTCAATCGCATGAT
>JAUNRL010000151.1 GCA_030535715.1 Bacillota bacterium | reverse complement strand
GAATCTGTCGCTGCCCTTCCAGTCACCGCCCATGACCACTACATCTACGTGGTAATTCTTCACATCATCAATCTTCTGTTCCCAGTTCTCTTCCGGAATCACCAGATCCACATATCGGATCGCTTCCAGCATCTCCTTGCGGGTCTCGTAGTTATGGTAGGCTTTCTTGCCCTTGCCTGCATTGAATTCGTCCGTGGAGATGGCCACAATCAGATAATCACCCAATGCCTTGGCCCGCTTCAGCAGGCGGATGTGCCCGTAGTGGAGCAGGTCATAGGTTCCGTAGGTCAGTATGCGTTTCATCTGTTCTCTCCTTTCAGGGGTTCCTTCTTTCCATCTCCCGGTTTTTCCGGTCGATCACCCGCCGGATCACGTACTGCGGCTCCTTATTCATGCTCAGGTAAATCCGTCCGATGTATTCGCCGATCATGCCCAGCATCAGCATGATTACGCCGCCTACCAGAATATTGGTGGCAATGATGGATGTCCACCCCATGGAGAAACCGGACACCAGCTTCATAATGACCAGGATGAGGATGATGACAAATCCAGCGATGGCCATCAGCGCGCCCAGCAGCGCAGCGAAGCGCAGCGGCTTGACGGAGCAGGAAGTCAGCCCGTTGATCCAGAGGCTGATCAGCTTACGGAAGTTGTAGTTGGATGTGCCGGCAAGCCGGTCTTTCTGCACGGTCTCCACGTTGCCGATGTTGTGTGTCGTCCGCAAAAGCAATCCCGTCCAGTAGGGATAGGGATTATCATACTGCATAATCTCCTCAATAACAAAGCGGCGGGCCACGAAATAGATGGCCGTATTGAACTCATCCGGCTTCTCCAGAAAGATCTTAACCATCTTCCGGTCGGCCCATGTGCCCAGCTTCCGGAACAGGGAGCGGTTTCCCCGATCCCGGTATCTGGCACAGACCACATCGTAATCCCCTTCCTCCAGATGATCAATCATCTCAAAGACCGTTTCCACCGGCGTCTGCCCGTCATCGTCACAGCCGACAATCAGCTCGCCGGAGGTATAGTGGAATCCAGCCATCATGGCATTCTGCTGGCCGCGGTTTTTCGCGATGTCGATGCCGATAACGTTGCCGTGCTCTTCGGTCAGCTGCCGAATGCACTGGAAGGTATCATCCGGCGAGCAGTCGTTGACGAGGACGATCTCCGCCTCGTATCCGTCTCTGGAGGCTACCAGGTTCTGAATGTCCTGCACCACATGGGGCAGCGTATCTACAGAACGATAACAGGGTATCACAAATGAAATCAGCATTTTTTTCGCTCCAATCGATCACAGATCAGCAACACGCCGGCAAACACAATGGCCAGCAGGGTCATCAGGGCGGTATACAGTACCGCCGCTCCCATAATACCATAACCCTGCACGAATTTTCCAGCCATTATCCACGCAATCAGCGCCACGCCGATATATCCGGCGGTCAGATGCTTCTGACAGCGGATGACGGTAATCACCACCGTATAGAAATTGACCAGCGCCAGCATGCCTCCACCGATCATCAGTACTACCAGCTCCATTCGGTAATCTGACAGATCCGCATGGTACAGAATGCCCAAAACAGGACATCCGATGGTCAGCGCCACCGCGATGGCGAGAGCCGTCAGTCCGCCAATAACCCCGTGCTGCTTCCAGAGGATTCTGTGGAACACCTTAACGTTTCCGGCATCCCAGTTCTCGCTCATCGTCACCAGAACCGGATTAAACACAAAGTTTGCCAGCAGACCGATGGCAAATACCGGCATATAGATAAAGTTGTAGCAGGCCTGACTGGCATCGTCCATGTATGCGTCAATGGCGTACTTGGACGCGTTTCCCAGATAGATCAGAAGGAAAGCCCCGATGAACAGGGGAAGGCATTCCCGGATAATTCTCCACTGGGATACCTTCATGAAGTGAACCCGTATTGTGCAGAACTCCGGTGACACCAGCAGCATGGAGCAGCAGAATCCGACAAAGGAAGACCATACCCACACGATGCTGGAGATGACCAGATCGTGAGTCAGGATCAGGGATGCGGAGCAGCAGCACATGCCGAAGACAATCCGGAAACTATTGGCCTTCGCAGCCACATCCAGTCTCCCTTTCTGCTGAAGTCTCCCATAAAATACGTCCGCGAAGGATTCCACCAGTTTCACGAGTCCCATCAGCATGATCACAACGAATTTGGAGAGAGAGTATCCGTTGAACATCACCCCGTACCAGGCCGCGCCGAGGCAGGCCAGCATCATAACCGAACAGGTCAGGATACGGGACATGAAGTAGTCCGCAAAGGTGTTCTCCTCACGGATATCGCTGACCTGATATTTGCGCACACCGAAATCGCCGATGAAGGAAATCAGCGTGGCAATGGCATAAGCAATGGAAAATACGCCGGCGTCGTCCAGTCCGTTCGTCCGGTTGATGACCATTAGCAGGACTGCCGACTGCAGCGCGAAAACGATGCCGTAAATTGCGTTCCAGATGTAACTGGAGCGCTCGACATCGTTCGTCTGAAGGAATAATTTTCGAAGTAGATTCTTCATACCAGAAACCGGTGAACGCCGCGTCACCGGGCGTTGTCAAACTCTCTGCACGCTGTCGTATTCTCTGATTGTTTCGGCAATGCGTTTCATATCCTCCGCCCCGTAACGCTGATCCACAGGAAGCGGCAGAATATCGGCAGACCATCTATATTCGAGGCTATCCTCCGGGCAGCTCTTCAGCAGCGCGGACCAGTTGGTCGGCACATAGATCTTCTGCGCAGCCAGTGCCTTTCGCAGCTGCACGCCGTTTTCATGGGCGTAAGGATAGGCGAAGGGCGCCGCTGGCATCTTCTTCGTAAAGGGATTATCTG
>JAUNRL010000016.1 GCA_030535715.1 Bacillota bacterium | reverse complement strand
GAAGATCGTCAAGTAACGTCGGCCGTCCTGCCGCTTTGCCGGCGCATGACGGCCTATCAGCCGCGGGGCCGGGGCCATCCAGCCTTTGCATAACACAGGAGCAGAGAAAGATGTACATGTTCGACAACCGCATCACCATACCGGATCGGCCGATCCTGGAGGAGTACCTGAACGGGTATGAGTACAAGACCTCCGGGCTGTCTTTCAGCGCGCAGTACATGTGGCGCGAGAGCAACATGTTCAGCTGGGACATCATCGGCGACTACATGTGCATCGCAGGGATCAGCCACCTGGAGCTGGAGGAGGGGATCATCCTGCCGTTCCTGTTCCCGCCGCTGACGCGCACCGGCGAGTACGACAGGGAGAGCCTGCGCGAGACGATCTTCCGGGCCCGGGAGATTTTCGCAAAGGCTGGCCAGCCGTTCAGCTTACGGCTGGTGCCGTTCCACCTGATGGAGATCATCCGTGAAGCGGTGCCGGAGCTGAAGTGGGTGGATGACCGGCCGAACTACGATTACATCTACCTGACCCAGGACCTGATCGATCTGAAAGGACGGGATTTTCACGGCAAGAAGAACCACCTGAACTATTTCAAGAAGACGTTTGAGTACGAATATATCGAGCTGACCTCCGACATGACGGATGAATGCATGCAGTTCATCGCTGAGTTCAACGAGCGCAAGGATGTCCCGGAGCACGAGAAGGAGATGCTGCGGTTCGAAGAGGAGGCCATGGAGGACGTGTTCCGCAACCTGGAGGCGGTGGGCTACCAGGCCGGCGCCATCCGCATCGACGGGAAGATCGAGGCGCTGGCCATCGGTGGCCAGCTGGGCGCCAACACGGTGACGGAGCACGTGGAGAAGGCCAACGTGAACTTCCGGGGACTATACCAGGCCATCAACAATGAATTTTGCAGGAACGTAGCATCCCGGGCGAAGTACATTAACCGGGAGGAAGACATGGGTATTCCCAATCTTCGGAAAGCCAAGCTGTCCTACCGGCCCTGCAAGCTGCTGGAAAAGTATATTGGAACAATCCGTTAAATAATTAACAAAATTTTGGAAAACCTCTTGAATTCCATATATTTTATGGTATGATAAATGATAAGCCGCCGGAAAAGCGCCCGCAGCGGACCCGCTGCATGGAGGCAGGCCCGCAGGTTTCCGAAAGGATCCGCATTCCGGTGCAGGAAATCGAGTTCTTATATTAAGGAGGAAAACAAACATGAGAGAAGTAGTCATTGCCAGCGCGGCAAGAACAGCCATCGGTAAATTCGGCGGAACCCTGAAGGGTGTACCGACCAGAGAGCTGGGCGCAATCTCCATCAAGGGCGCAATCGAGAGAGCCGGGATCAAACCGGAGCAGGTTGAGGAAGTCATCATGGGATGTGTGCTCCAGGGCGGCCTGGGTCAAAATGTTGCCCGTCAGATGATGCTGGATGCGGGACTCCCCGTGGAGACTCCGGCTTTCGCCATCAACAAAGTCTGCGGATCCGGACTGCGGGCCGTGGAACTGGCGACACAGATCATCAAGGCCGGCGATGCGGACATCATCGTTGCCGGAGGCGCGGAAAACATGTCCGCCACGGCTTACGCCATGCCGGCAGCCAGATGGGGCGCCAGAATGTTCGACGCGCAGTTAAAGGACATGATGGTCAACGACGGTCTGTGGGATGCGTTCAATAACTATCATATGGGTATGACGGCCGAAAACGTGGCCGAGCAGTGGGGCATCACCAGAGAAGAGCTGGATGAGTTCTCCGTCATCTCCCAGCAGAGAGCGGAGAAGGCAGTTGACGGCGGTGTTTTTGACGAGGAAATCGTTCCGATAACCATTCCGCAGAGAAAGGGCGATCCCATCGTCTTTAACCGTGATGAGCACCTGACCAGAGGATCCACCATGGAGAAGGTCGCCAAGCTGCGTCCCGCATTCAAGAAGGACGGCGGTGTCGTCACGGCGGCCAACGCCTCCGGCATCAATGACTCCGGCGCGGCAGTCGTGGTCATGTCCAGGGAAAAGGCGGACGAACTGGGCATCGAGCCTCTGGCCACCGTCATCTCCTACGCTTCCGCCGGTGTTGATCCGTCCATCATGGGCGTGGGCCCGGTTCCTTCTTCCAAGAAGGCGCTGGCTAAGGCCGGCCTGAAGATTGAGGACATTGATCTGGTCGAAGCCAATGAAGCGTTCGCCGCGCAGTCTCTGGCGGTCAGAAAAGATCTGGGTCTGGATCCGGAGAAGACCAACGTCAACGGCGGAGCCATCGCCCTGGGTCACCCCATCGGCGCATCCGGCTGCCGGATTCTTGTTACCCTTCTGTATGAGATGAAGAGAAGAGACGCGAAGAAGGGTCTGGCAACCCTGTGTATCGGCGGCGGTATGGGTACCGCGCTGATCGTCGGCAGATAAGGACCCGGCGCACGGCCGCATATGGCCGAAACACCATATACAGTAAGGAAGAATCGGTACAGGACAACATCCTGTGCCGGTTTTTTACACAAAAAACATTTTACGCCGGCGGAGATGTCGATTATAATATATGTGCAAGTAGTCATGATTGTTGGACAGGATGTTTATGCTGGACAGGGTTTTGAATTTGTTAGAAAGATTATTCGGGAAGAAGCACTTCCGGCTGAATGCAGCGGCGGCGGTTGCTTTTCTGGTGGTCGCGTGCATGTCCACCCTGGGAACCCTGATCTACATCGGGGTTATCGACAACTCCCGGTATCAGGTGAGCGGACTGACCGTGACCCAAAGGGACACCTGTTTGGATGTGCGCTGGGACAAGGAGGACTGCAGCGGCTATGAAGTGTTCCTGTTCCGGAACGGACAGCGTCCGAAGGTGACCGAGGCGAAGACAAATTTCTGCCGGCTGAAAATGGATGAGCTGGGCGGGGATTACCGGGTGGTAGTGACGGCCAAAGGCAAGGGCGGCGCGGTCGCCGGAGCCAAAGCGAAGAACATAGCCACGGAAAAGGTAGAGCAGGAGATTCATACGTCCCAGGATGCTTTCGTCGGATTTGAAGGCAAAGAGGATGCCGTAGAAGCCAGGGCAAAAGAAAAGGTCGTCTACGAATCCAGCAATGAGAAGGTCGTTGCCGTCGCCGATGACGGAACTCTGGAATACAAGCAGCCCGGCGAGGCGGAGATCAGCATCATGGCCGAAGAGGGCGATCAGTATAAGGAAGGGGAAAAAACCGTGGATGTCACGGTATTCCCGGAGGTGCTGGACACGCCGGCAGCGGAGATTGAAGAAGTCAGGGGGCTGGATGTTACCCTGAAGTGGAGCCATGTTGATTTCGCACAGAAATACCTTCTGCTGAAGAAGGAGCCCGCTAGCGGCGATTACGATGTGATCGACGAGTTTGACGGGGAGACGGAAGCGGCAGATCTGCCAAGAGACAACGCCGCGTACGCTATTGTGGCTACGGCGGATGTGAATGGACAGACGGTGGAAAGTAAGCCGTCCGAAGATGTGGAAGTGAAGTCGGCCTCGGCGGATGCGGAGAGCTACAGCGGCTACCATAACCTGGAGACGCTGGACAAGTCCAATCTGGAACTGATCGCCGACGTCAAGGGCCTGGGCGGAGCGACCGTGCCCCAGTCCATGAGTCTGAAGAACGGCAATTTCGTGATTTCCTATGCCAGCCACAGCGGTTCGGTGGGCGCTCTGGTCACCTACGACCAGGACGGCAACCGGATCGGCGAGAAGAGCGTCTCCGGCATGGGCCACGCCAACGGCAGCACCTACAATCCCAATACAGACAGGATCTATACCGTTAAAACTCACCGGGCGATCCGCTCCAAGTCCTGCACGACCTTTGGCGGAGAGGGCTACAGCGAGTCGGAAACCTTCAGCCTGCCCAGAACCACGTCGGGCATCGCCTACGATACGAGCAACAACAAATACTATCTCTCCAAAGGCAATGAGATCTACGTGACGGACGCGGACTTTAATGTGGAGGAATTCATCTGGAAAAAAATCCGCTACAACCACGCGCAGGATATCGGTGCGGCTAACGGTGTAGCGATGGTCTGTACCTGGATCAGCGGCAACGAGAGCTACATCGACCTGTACCGCGTCTCCGACGGCGCTTACATCGGCGGGTATTCGGTGCCCATCGGCGAGATCGAGAGTGTCGTGATGGTGGACAAGCACCTGGTGATCCTGATGAACAATTCCGGCGGCGGGAACGTGGATCAGATTCTGCGAACCGTGGATCCGGTTGAACTGCCGTAGACAGACTGCCGGGAATAGAGTATACTTATTGCATACGGGCCTCTATAGTTAAATGGATATAACAAACCCCTCCTAAGGGTTAGTTGTAGGTTCGATTCCTACTAGGGGTGCCAAAGGAAGCGGGGACTGCTGCGTGAGGCGGCAGTCCTTTACTCTATCCGGGCGATGCCGGCCGGCGCCGCCCCACAAACAGAATGGCAGAAGGAGGATCCGTTCATGGTAAGTTACCATCGGGTTGGAGATATACTGGATATGCTGGCGGAGGAACTGCCGCCGGAGTTTTACCGGGAACTGAGCGGCGGAATTCTGCTGACCCGGGAGGAAAGGGCAAGCCTCCACGGAGATGAGCTGGCCATCATGGGCGAGTACATCGTTTCCCCGTCGGGGCGGATGATAAAGATCTACTACGGTTCCTTTGAGGAACTGTACGGATGGATGGACGAAGAGCAGCTGACGGAGCAGCTCCGGGAAGTGCTTCGCCATGAATTCACCCATCACATGGAATCCCTTGCCGGGGAGAGAGGGCTGGAGATCAAGGACGAAATGCAGCTGCGGGAATACTACCGGCAGAAGGGCCGGCGGCGTTAGCTCCGCAGTTCCTTCATGAGCGCCCGGAAATGCGGCAGGGAGCGGAGGATCGTTTCATGATCCACGCAGTAAGCCAGGCGCACGTAACCCGGGCAGGCGAAGGACCGGCCGGGAACGGCGAGAATGTGATGCTCTTTGGCCCGGGCGCAGAATGCCCGGTCATCCTTCAGGGGGGATTTCACGAACAGATAGAATGCGCCCTCCGGTTTCGCGCATTCGAATCCGGCTTCGGTCAGGCCCTCGTAGAGGGCTTTCCGGTTGCGGTCATAGGCATCAATATCGGTGGTGCATTCGATGCACCGGGCGGCAACCCGCTGGATCAGCGTCGGGGCATTGACAAAGCCCAGCACACGGCCGGCGATATTGGCGGCCGTGACAGCGTTCTCGAAGTCGTCCATCTCGCAGGGAAAGACCAGATAGCCGATCCGTTCGCCCGGCAGGGACAGGACCTTGCTCCAGGAATAGCCGACGACCGTGTTGTGGTAGATCTTCGTCATCCAGGGGACACGGATCCCGTCATAAGCCAGCTCCCGGTAGGGTTCATCGGAGATAATGAAGATGGGATGACCAAATTCTTCCGACTTCCGCTCCAGAATATCTGCCAGTTTCCGCAGGGTTTCCTCTGAATAGACGATGCCCGTGGGATTGTTGGGGGAATTGATGATGACCGCGCGGGTCTTTTCCCCGATCATCTCTTCCAGAGCCGCCAGGTTTGGCTGGAAGGCCGGCGGATTCGCGGGAACCGCCCGCAGGACGGTGCCGTGGTTCGCAGCATAATTGCCGTACTCTACAAAGTAAGGGGCAAAGGCAAGCACTTCATCGCCGGGATCCAGCAAGGTTTTGATGGCGATGTTCAGCCCGCCGGCCGCGCCGACGGTCATGAGGATGTTGGCTGCGGTGAAGCTGGTCCCGTGCAGCCGGTTCAGGTGTTCGGCCACGGTCTGCCGGACGTCCTCATATCCGCTGTTGCTCTGGTTATATCCGTGAATCAGCAGGGGATCCTCCTCGTCCAGAATGGCCCGGATTGCCCGGCCGACCTCCGCGGGCGCGGGAACGCTGGGGTTGCCCAGACTGAAGTCATAGACGTTTTCCCTGCCGAATTCCCTGGCCATTCGGGCGCCTTCCTCAAACATGGCGCGGATGGCGGAATTGCCTTTGACATAGGGCATCATGCTCTTTGCGGTCATCTGTGTTCCTCCTAATACCGATAATCGAAGACCCGGGTGGTCTTTTTTTCGCTGCGCGGCAGATCGCCGATCTCCACCGCCATAGGGACAACGCCCACGTTGATGACGGATTTGATGCGGTCTTTGATTGTCTTTTCCAGAGCGCGGCGGGCCTTTTTTGTCTTCAGCGGAGTCTCGACAAAGAGGGTGATTTTGTCCTTGCCGTTCTCGTGGTCGATGAAGATCTGGTATTCGCTGCTGGCGCCTTCGATGTCTTTCAACACGTCCTCCACCTGTCCGGGGAAGATGTTGACGCCCTTGACCTTGACCATGTCGTCGGTCCGTCCCAGGATGACGTCGATCCGGGGAAGCTTCCGTCCGCAGGGACAGGGCACATCGTCGGGGATGATCCGGGTCAGGTCGTGGGTCCGGTAGCGGATCAGGGGCGCGCCTTCCTTCTGCAGGGTGGTGATGACCAGCTCGCCCAGTTCGCCGTCGGGCAGAACCTTGCCGGTCTTGGGATCGATGACCTCGAAATAGAGGAAGTCATCGAAGTAGTGCATGCCGGTTTCGTATTCACAGTTGATGGCGATGCCGGGGCCGTACACCTCGGTCAGGCCGTAAATGTCGAAGAGCTCGACACCCAGTTCGCTGGCAATCCGCGCCCGCATCTTCGGGCCCCATCGCTCGGAGCCGATGACGCCCTTGGTCAGTTTGATCCGATCGCGGCATTTGCGTTTCTCGATTTCCTCGGCGAGAAGGAGGGCATAGGAGGATGTGGCGCACAGCACGGTGGAGCCCATGTCCTTCATAAACTGAATCTGTTTGTCCGTGTTGCCCGGTCCCATGGGGATGGCCATGGCGCCCAGCTTCTCCGCGCCCAGCTGGAAGCCTATCCCTGCGGTCCACAAACCGTAGCCGGGAGTGATGTGAATCCGGTCATCCTTCGTGATGCCGGCGATCTCATAGCATCGCCGGAACAGTTCCGCCCAGTCTTCCACGTCCTTTTTCGTGTAGGGAATGATGCACGGGGTTCCCGTGGTGCCGCTGGAAGAATGGATGCGGACGATCTCGCTGGCCGGCACGGCGGACAGGCCCAGGGGATAGGCGTCCCGCAGGTCGGCCTTCTCCGAAAAGGGCAGTTTCTCAAAATCTGCCTGAGACTGAATATCCTCCGGATCAATGTTCTTCAGCCGTTTGGCGTAGAATCCGCCGGCGGCCCTGACCCGGGTGATCTGGCGGCGGATCTGGTCGAGGGTTTTCTTTTTCATCTTCATGACAGGGTCTCCTTGCTCGCGATTGCTTTCAATTATATATCAGGATTGGGGCGATATCAATCCACGCGCCGCTGCCGCGCCCAGCTCCAGCGCCCGGAGGTTCATCTCCAGCAGGGTCGGCTTCATGCGGGCGCGCAGCGCCTGCCGGGCGTCCTCCGAAGTGATGCCCATGGCGCCGCTGGCGCAGAGTGCCCCGACGAAGGCGGTGTTCAGCACCTTCGGGGAGCCGCAATTGCGGCAGATCGCTTCGCTGTCGAGGACGATGCACCGCCGGGACCGATCCCGCAGCCAGTCCAGACAGTCCTGTCCGCGGTAGCCGGACAGACCCAGAGCGGCGGTAACGGGCGTGATCTCCTGCCGGCAGACAATCAGGGTGCCGCCCTCTTTCAGATAGCGGAGATTGGCGGCCGCCTCCCCCGGTTCGAATCCCAGGAGAACGTCTGCCTGTCCTTCGGGGATCATCGGGGAAGCGATCCGACTGCCGATACGCACATGGCTGACCACGGAACCGCCCCTCTGGGCCATGCCGATGGTTTCCGCCGTCCGGGCGGAGAGGCCCCTGCGCATGGCCGCATTCGCGATGAGCCGCGAGGCCAGAACGGTCCCCTGGCCGCCGACGCCGCAGAGAAGACAGCTGCGGATGTCCGTGTTTTCCGGCTGAAGAACAGTGCTCATTTGCGCGCCTCCTTTCCGATGCGGCCGGCGGGACAGATCGCCGCGCACAGGCCGCAGCCGGTGCAGAGGCTCTCGTCGACGCGGACCGTTTTTCCGTGTGGGATCAGGGCCGGGCAGCCGATTTCGCGAATGCAGCGCTGGCAGCCGACGCAGTGTTCCCCGTCGATCCGGCAGACATCCGATGGCCGAAGCAGGGCGACGCAGGGAGAACGGAAAACGATCGCCCGCACGCCCTTCCGGCCGATGGCTTCTCCGACGGTTTTCACCGCGGCGGGGAAGTCCAGCGGGTTCACCGTGCGGACCCAGGGGATGCCGATTCCGGTCAGTACCTTTTCGATGCTGACCGGTTCTACCGGCTCTCCCATCACGGTGATGCCCATGCCGGGATGGGGTTGGTGGCCGGTCATGGCTGTCGTGGAATTGTCCAGAATGCAGAGAATGATCTCCGCCTGATTGTAGACGGCGTTGACCGCGCCGGTGATGCCGCTGGCAAAGAAGGTGGAGTCGCCGGCAAAGGCAAAGTTGAGGGTTCCTTTATCCACCCGGTTCATCCCCTGGGCCATGGTGATGCCGGCGCCCATGCAAAGGCAGGTGTCTACCGCGTTCAGCGGCGCCGCGTTGCCCAGGGTGTAGCAGCCGATATCCCCGTGGAAGACGGCCTGCGTGAAGGAAGCGCCTTCCTTTTTGCGCGCCTGCTCCGCCGCGGTTTTCACCGCGTAGAAGGATGCCCGGTGGGGGCAGCCGGCGCAGAGAACCGGCGGCCGGACGGGAAGCTCCGGCGTGGCTGCGTCAGTCTGATCCGCCCTGGCGGGAAGATCTCCCTCCTTCCGCAGGATCCGTCCGACGATGTCGGCGGACAGCTCGCCGGCCGCGGGAACGGTGCCGCTGCGCTTGCCCAGGACAGAAACCGCAACCGTGCCGCATGCTGCGAGGCCCTGCTCGTAGATCAGGGCGTCCTCGATCACCGGATCCAGCTCTTCAAACACCATGACCTTTTCCACCCCGCGCAGAAAGCGCCGGGCCAGAGTCGAGGGGAAGGGATAGGGCGTAACGATGTTCAGGAGGCTGAAGCGATCCTTGAAACCGCGGACGGCTTCCTTCACATAGGCGTAACTGATGCCGCCGCAGGCGATACCCACCGGACCGGACCCCTCCAGGGTATTCCCCGGATAGCGGGAAAAGGCGTCGGCAACCTCCGGTTCCCGCCGGACGAGCCGTTTCTTGTTTTCATAGGACAGACCTGGGAAAATGACCCACTTCGAATTCTTGACGAAACCGTCCGCCGGCTGCGGCGGGGTGATCTCCGGGACATCGATGTCCGCGCAGGCATGGCAGACCCGGGTGGTGGAACGCAGGATCACCGGCGTTCCGTACTCTTCCGAAAAGGCGAAGGCATCCTGCGCCGCCCGGAAAGCCTGCTCCGGGCTGCAGCAGTCGAATACCGGGATGCGGGTGTACTGCCCGAAGCGGCGAGTATCCTGTTCCGTCTGGGAGGAAATGGGGCCGGGGTCATCGGCAACGTAAATGACCAGACCGCCTCTGGTTCCCAGAACATTGACGCACATGACCGGATCGGAGGCGACATTTAATCCCATCTGCTTCATGGTCACCATAGCCCGGGCGCCGCTTATGGCGGCGTCGACGGCAACCTCCGCCCCCGCCTTCTCGTTGACGGACCATTCCACGTGGACGTTGCCCGGGTTTCGCCGGGCGATCGTTTCCAGAACCTCCGAGGACGGTGTCCCCGGATACCCGCCGACGACCTGTACGCCGGCGGCCAGCGCCCCGAGGGCGATGGCTTCATTTCCCATCAGGAGTTCCTTCATCTGTTATGTGGCGCGGATTTCCCCGCCTCTTCAGGCGGCGGACGGAGCGTTCCGGACAGGTCCGCGCCGATCTTCCTTTCTTCGGCTCTTCAGCGGCCGACATTATTTCGCCGGTCATTCCCGGCGCCTGGGTGTCGTCTGTCCGGCGGCGTCTGATCGATGATCAGTCGCCGGATACCATGACCAGCAGGCTCCCCTCCCGAAGGGAGAGGATCGCCTGGTCAGCGTAGAATGCATTGCTGATTCCCAGGGACACCCCGCGTTCCAGCACGGCCTCCTCCAGGGAATACTTCGTGCCCTGCAGGGAAAGCCCCCGGCACGTTTTGGTCAGCGAAAGCAGCGACAAGTAACTGCCCTCCTTTGCCGGAATCAAGTGAAGGACCGGATTTTTGCCGGGGGCGGTTTCGTCCCCGTGAATGACGAAGGCGTGGTTTCGCCCGTCCATAATGTCAATGCGGGTGAAGACAGGAGCCGTATCCGCCGCAATACCCGCCGCGGCGCCGCTGTCGGCTGCCGGATCCGCCGTGTCGCTTCTCTCGGCCGGCGTTGCCTTTTCATCCCTGGGCGCCGTGAAGCGCTCCAGCATCTGCAGATTCACCGTCGTCTGATCCAGTCGCCCGCCCAGGCCGCCGATGACCAGCAGCTTCGGGAACCGCGCCGGATCCAGAATCCGGAAGGCCAGCTCCAGATCCGTGTAATCCTTCTCCGGAGGAAAGGGTCGGATTTCGAAGGGCGTGTCTGCGGGCAGCTCACCCTGCATCGAATCGAAGTCGCCGATCAGCAGATCGGGCGTCAGACTGTGCGCCAGCGCGATGTCATAACCCCCGTCCAGACAGACCAGATAATCCTCCGGCATGATGAGCGCCGCAAGATCCAGGGGATACTCCAGATAAGAGGTAATGATTACTGCCCGTGCCATAGTAGTGTCCTCCTCAGACCGAACCCGCATCCTGCGCCAGGTCTGCAAACTTCGCGTCTTCCAGATGCTTCTCCGTCCGCAGCCGGCCGTCCGGCGTTACTTCTCTGATCAGTTCTCCGCAGTTCATCTTTCGCCTCCCGGACGGGTTCGCCTGTCTCTCTGTCATACTACCACAAAATGAAGGGCGTTGACAGGGAGGATGTGAAAAAGCAACTCCCGCCCAGGCGGAACAGGGATTAGGATGAGAACAATGAGAAAAGAAGATACACAAACCGTCCGGCTGTGATACACTATCATTATGACAAAACAGGACATTCTCAGCATAGCAGAAAGCATCCGGCCGGTAGATAGGCCGGCCATGGAGAAAGCGCAGCGAAGGCAGGACCGGCTGGCCAAACCGCCCGGAAGCCTGGGCGGCCTGGAGCAGATTGCCGTACGGATGGCGGGCATCACCGGCGAGGTGATCGCCGGCGCACCGCAGAGAGGCTGTGTTCTGGTTTTCTGCGCGGACAACGGCGTGGCGGCGCAGGGTGTAGCGTCGGCTCCTCAGAGCGTGACCCGGGCGCAGACCATCAACTTCACCCGACGGCTGACCGGCGTCGGCACGCTGGCCAGAAGCTTCGGCAGCGAGCTTCTCATCGTGGACATGGGGGTGAAGGAGCCGATTCCCGAAGAGCTGTACGATGACGTGCCTCTGCGGAATACGGCCAGAATTGTTGATCGGCGGATCCGGCCGGGGACATGGGATATTTCCCGCGGTCCGGCCATGACGGAAGAGGAAGCGCTTTCGGCCATGGCCGCCGGCATGGAGATGGTCCGCAAGGCCATCGGCGAAGGGTACGATATCCTCGGTGTTGGCGAAATGGGCATCGGCAATACGACCACCAGCGCGGCGGTGCTGTCGGCGCTGACCGGGCGATCCGCGGAGGAAACCTGCGGCCGGGGCGGCGGCGTCAACGACAGAGGCTTTGCCCGGAAGAAGGAAATCGTGGAACAGGTCAGGCGCGCCTGCGCGGCGGCCGAAAGCGGCGCGGCGGAACACAGCCTCGACGGCCCGGCGGCCCGACTGGATCGCGTGACCGGCATTCTTGCCCGGGCGGGCGGATTCGATCTGTGCGCCATGACGGGAGCGTTTCTAGGCGCGGCGGCCGGCAGGACGCCGGTGGTGATTGACGGATACATTTCCGTGGTGGCGGCACTGGTGGCGGCGGAGATCGCGCCCGAAGCGAAGGACTTCATGTTCGCCTCCCACCGCTCGGCGGAACCGGGCTATGCCATTGCGGTCGCCAGGCTGGGACTCCATCCCTTCCTGGCGCTGGATATGCGGCTGGGAGAGGGCAGCGGTTGCCCCATTGCCTTTGACATCATCCGGGGTGCCTGCGACGTGATGCGGAACATGGCGACCTTCGAGGAAGCGGAGATCAACGATGATTATCTGGAGGAGGTCCGCCGGGGCGGCTGCCTGTAGGGCGGGATGCCCGGGCAAATCCGGCGAAGCGGGAAGACCGAAAGAGCCTGAAGCCGGCGGAGACGGGGAAAGGACGCAATGAACATACTGGTCAGCGGCGGCGCAAAAAACGGAAAATCCATGTTCGCCCAGAAGACGGCGAAAAGGATGGCGGAGGAACAGGGCGTTCCCCTCTATTATATTGCCACCATGATTCCCGTGGACGGGGAGGACGAAACCAGAATCCGGCGTCACCGGAAGGAGCGCGCCGGCTGGGGTTTCACGACCTTGGAGCGGGGCCGGGATCTGCCGGGCCTGCTGGCCGATCCGGATATTGATCCCCGCGGCGTGTTTCTGCTGGATTCGGTGACGGCCCTTCTGGGCAACGAAATGTTTCCGCCGGAGGGGGCGCCGGACCGGAACGCCGCCGGGCGGGTGGCGGAGGACTGTGCTGCCTTTGCGGAGGCGACGGGGAAAACTGTCTTCGTCTCCGATTATATCTTCGGCAGCGCGGAGGCATATGAGTGTGGCTCATCAGTGCGCGATGAGCCGGCGTTGGACAAACGTGCGGGCGCGGCTTGCGGCGGAGCCAATGAGGATCCGGAAAACCTGACCGAAATCTACCGCCGGGGACTGGCTCGGATCGACCGGCGTCTGACGCAGGTGTGCGGGCGGGTCGTGGAAGTTTCGGCGGGCTGCATGGAGGACTGGAAGTGAAGTACATACGAGGATTTCTTATGGCATGGGGAT
>JAUNRL010000150.1 GCA_030535715.1 Bacillota bacterium | reverse complement strand
GAAACAGTCTAATGGTCGCTTCATGCACTTCTCATATGGCCCATATGGAATATGTTTCCAGTTATTCATTCAAAGCACCTGTGAATCACATCTATGATGATTTCCTGTTGTTCCGCAGCAAGCTTGTTATCGCTGGGCAGACAGACGCCACGAGCAAAAATATCTGCACCAACATCCTGGTCTTCTTTAAATGCCTTTACAAATGCATTCCCCTGGTACATAGGTTGCATATGCATGGGTTTCCAGATTGGTCTGCCTTCAGCATTCAATTCAGCCAGCACTTCGAGTATCTCTGTTGGACAGCTTTTGCCATGAGTGTCTGTGTATGACGCGGTGTTCTCTGCCCGCTTCTGAACACCCATTGCCTGCTCATCAATGATCATGCAGGAAAGCCAGTAGTTTGGAGTTCCCTGTCTAATGTCGCAGGGATTCATCCTGACCGGCAGATCCTTCAGTCCTTCCTGATATCTCTCATAGATTGCTCTCTTTTGCTCAATATGCTCCTCTAAATGCGGATACTGACCCCGCACGACGCCGGCGATGACATTACTCATACGATAGTTATACCCCAGTTCAGAGTGCTGGTACCAGGGCGCGTTATCCCTGCTCTGGGTTGACCATTTCCGAACCTTATCTGCGGCCTCCTTCTCATCAGTAACAAACATTCCGCCGGAGGACCCGGTAATGATCTTATTGCCGTTAAAGGAAATGATCCCATACTCACCCAACGTGCCGGTCTGTTTTCCCTGATATGACGCTCCCAGTGATTCCGCAGCATCCTCGACAATCAGCGCATCATGCCGATCACAGATTTCACGGATACGATCCATCTTTGCCGGTGTACCATACAGATGCGCAACAACAACCAATTGGACTTCAGGATAGAGTTCAAATGCCCGTTCAAGAGCTTTCGGATCCATATTCCATGTGTCGTATTCCGTATCAATGAAAACTGCTTCTCCGCCCTCGTAAGCGACAGGATTCACACTTGCGTCAAAGGTCATATCGGAACAAAAAACCTTCCGCCCCTTCAGGGAGCCATGGTGGGCTTTTGGTTCTCCGTAAAGACGTATTCCGGCATAACGGACAGCCATGTGCAGCGCAGCTGTCCCTGAAGATAAGGCCACCGCATATTTGCAGCCCAGCTTTTCACAGGTAATCTGTTCAACTGCATCAATATTAGCACCAACGGTTGACATCCAGTTCGTCTCGTAAGCCTGCCTCATGTATTCCATCTCTTCTCCGTGCATTGTCGGAGAGGAAAGCCAGATCCGCCCTTTGAAAGGCTGTATTTGCATACGCTATCTCCCTGCCCTCATGTTTGCCTTTGCATCAACATCATATGTCGTAACGATATCCGCTACCCGTGTCCGAATATCCCCATGACCATCCTGTGCTGAATCAACCAGCTGCTCCAAACGCTGGGGAAAGTCATTCTCCGGAATAGATGGATGTCCTATATAGATCAGATCATTCTTTGTCTTCTCAAGCCCTTCTTCGTCCATGAGGATTTCCTCGTAGAGTTTCTCCCCCGGACGCAGGCCTGTGTACTGGATCTTTATGTCCACATCCGGCACATGGCCGGCGAGATAAATCATATTTCTGGCCAGATCATCAATTTTCACCGGCTTACCCATATCCAGCACAAAGATTTCACCGCCACGGGCAAAAGCGCCGGCCTGAAGCACAAGGGAAACGGCTTCCGGAATCGTCATGAAGAATCGGGTGATCTCCGGATGGGTAACCGTCACCGGTCCACCCTTTCGAATCTGCTCTTCGAAAACGGGGACAACACTCCCGTTGCTGCCCAGCACATTCCCGAAACGCACCGCAACAAACTCCGTGTCCGACCGTTCATTCATGTACTGAATGATCATTTCGCACAGGCGCTTGCTGGCACCCATTATATTCGTCGGGTTAACCGCCTTGTCCGTGGATATCAGCACAAAACGACTGACACCGGCATCTGAGGCTGCCTGTGCTGTGATGCAGGTCCCCATGGCATTGTTTTTGATCGCCTCGCCGGGGCTGTCTTCCATCAATGGCACATGTTTATGCGCAGCAGCGTGATAAACCACATCCGGGTGATAGGTGTCCATGATTTCCTTCATCCGGTTCGCATCCCGAACGGAACCGATCAGCACCACCAGATCCAGTTCCGGATGGGAGTCCCGGAGTTCCAGCTGGATCGCATAGGCGTTGTTTTCATAGATATCCAGAAGAATCAGGCGTTTCGGATACCGGGCGGCAATCTGACGCATCAGTTCGCTGCCGATGGATCCGCCGCCGCCGGTCACGAGAATGGTCTTTCCCCGGATGAAGGAATTAACCTCCTCATCATCAATTTCCACGGGATCCCGTCCCAGCAATTCGTTGATATCCACGCTCTTCAGCTGCTCCAGTCGGACTTTGCCGCTGACCAGCTGAGATACACTGGGCAGCATATGAAGCTCACAGTCCGTGGTTTTGCATTCCTCAATGATTCGCTGACGTTCAGAAGCAGAAGCCGAGGGAATCGCAATGATCACATCGTCAATGCCATACTCCTTCACCAGTTCCGGTACGTCCTTGATCCGACCGAGGATCCGGACGCCTTCGATGCTTCTCCCGGTTTTTTCCCGGTTATCATCCACGAATCCCATGACCCGGCTGGTTGCCTGAACCTGATTCTTATACTCTCTGACCAGCAGCCGT
The DNA here is from genome assembly GCA_030535715.1 of Bacillota bacterium. Lineage (GTDB taxonomy): Bacteria > Bacillota > Clostridia > Peptostreptococcales > Anaerovoracaceae > Lentihominibacter. The sequence continues at coordinate 210 of JAUNRL010000150.1, read as the reverse complement.
CCGGCTTCGCCGGCGCCTACGATCAGCACCTTTTTCAGGCTGTCATCCGTCCTGACCTGGAAATAGTCTCCGAGGATCCGCAGGGCGCGGTAGGACATGCGCATTCCTGCCGCCAGAAGGAAGTGAAGAATGCAGCCCATGGCGTAGTATGAGATCGGCATGCGTACAAAACATATGCAGGAGATGATAATGTTCAGAATGAGAATGATT
>JAUNRL010000149.1 GCA_030535715.1 Bacillota bacterium | reverse complement strand
GGCGCCGGAAAGCCCGGTTATAATGATTGTTCTCATGATTGACCGCTCTCTCTGACTATATTCACGATCCGCGCCGGATCCAGTCCGGCCCGGAAAGCACGTTCCAGACCTTCGCGGCATTCACCCACCGCAGCCGGTATATGAGCGTCGCTGCTGAGGATAAACTGCACTCCCGGCACCCCGGCCACGATGCGGATTTCTTCCTCAGTCAAGTGACCGTGACGGCAGTTGATTTCCATCAGCGTATTGGTCCTGGCGCATGCCTCGGCGATGGCCAGGATATCAAAGGGCCCTTTGTCTCCCGGATGGGTCAGGATCGCGATGTCGTTCGCTTCCAGCGCGTGGATGATCATCCGCGTGTTCTTCTCCCGCAGCTTTTCTTCTCCCCAGCGGATCCCGTGGGACCAGAGCCAGTTATGAACGGAACTGCAGCCGAAGAGTCCGAAGTGAAAACCGGCAATGACGAAGTCATATTCCCCGAACTCCTCCGGCCTGACGTCCAGTCCGCTTCCCCCGAGCACCGTGTTGGCCTCCACGCTCATCTTCACCTGCAGATGCGGGAACTTGACGTTCATCTTCTCAATGTCCCGCTTCAGGTTGGGCACATCGTTGCGGTTGATGCCGTAAAACAGATGACCCGGTCCGTGATCGGAAATAGCAATGTAACTCAGTCCCTTCGCCATGGCCTCCCGCACATTATCCTCCACCGAACCCTTCCCGTGGGAATAGGTGGTGTGGGTATGCAGATCATAGACCAGGCGGTAGTCCTCGACATTCATGCCCGTCCGGGCTTCCGTTCCCTTATTCTCCAACGATTCGCACCTCCGGTTCCAGCAGGACGCCGAACTGCTCCAGCACGGATGCCTGCACGATTTCCATCAGCTGCAGGATCTCGGTTGCCGTTGCTTTCCCGCGGTTGACGATGAATCCGCTGTGCAGTTCCGACACCTGGGCGTCCCCGACGCGCAGCCCCTTCAGTCCCGCGTCCTGAATCAGCTTGCCGGCGAAGTATCCCTCCGGCCTCTTGAAAAAGCTTCCCGCGCTGGGCAGATTCACCGGCTGTTTCTCGTTGCGTCTGGCCGTCAGTTCCGCCATTTCCGCGCGGATCTTCTCCGGATCGCCGGTCTTCAGCGTCAGTCTGACTTCCGTGACCATATCACCGGTCCGCTGCAGTTTCGAGCAACGGTATCCCAGTTCAAGTTCTTCATTGGTCAGCACCTTCTCCTGAAGGCCGTCGGCGCTCACTGTGCGCACGTTCTTCAACACGTCCTTCATTTCCCCGCCGTAAGCGCCGGCATTCATGAATACTGCGCCGCCGATGCTTCCAGGAATGCCGGATGCAAAGGCAATGCCGCCAAGGCCTTCTGCCTGCGCCGCCCTGGCCGCGGCCGAAAGCAGCGCCGCGCTGCCGCAGACCAGATCATTGCCCTCGCGGCGGATCTTCTGGAAGCCCTTCCCGCAACGCACCATCACACCCCGGAAACCACCGTCACGAACCAGAACGTTGGACCCGTTGCCCAGAATCATGTGGGGGCAGCTTTCCTCCGTCAGAATCCACAGCGTCCGCTTCAGCGCGGCCTCGTCCTCCACCGTCACCAGCACGTCCGCACATCCTCCCGCGCGGAACGAAGTATACTCCGCCATGGGCGCATCGGCCATCACGGTGAGACTGCCCGCTTCATTCAGTTTTTTCTGTATTGTTTCCCTGTTCCAGCTCATGATCTGTCTTCGTCTTCGGGTCGTCCTTTGTTTCCGCCGGCTCCTTCCTGCCGTTCTCTTTTTTCCTTCCCTGTATCCGGAAGCGCTTCCGTTTTTTCCGATCCGTTTTGATTCGATAGGGATCAATCCGGTAATCGTTCAGATCAGTCGAATACCCCTTCTTCCTGAGCTGATGATTCAGCGCCCGACCCAGATAGTAGTAAATCACGGCGAACACCGGAATACCGATGACCATGCCGATGAAGCCGAACAGCCCGCCGCCTACCAGAACGGCGAACAGAACCCAGAAGCTCTCCAGCCCGGTGCTCTCTCCGAGAATTTTCGGTCCGAGAATATTCCCGTCAAACTGCTGCAGAAACAGCACGAAAATGATGAAATAGACGGCATGAATCGGGCTGACCATGAGCAGCAGAAGCGTCGAGGGAATCGCCCCAATAAAAGGACCGAAAAAGGGAATGATGTTGGTCAGGCCGACAATGCAACTGATCAGCAGAGCGTATTCCCAGTGGAAGATGCTCATCACCAGGAAGCAGATGATGCCGATGATGATCGAGTCGATGATCTTGCCGCTGATGAATCCGCCGAAGGTTCGGTTGGTGTATGCCGCGCCGTGGAAGATTTCCTCGGCGGTCTTTTCCCTGAAGCTGGCCACAATGACCTTCTTGATCTGGGCCAGGAAGGTGTCCTTGCTGTTGAGGAAGTATACGCTGATGATAATACCGATGACAAAGTCCATCAGAAATCCCATCACACCCATGACGCCCTGGGATACGCTGGAGGCCAGAGACTGAGAATGGGGCAGAACGATCTTGGTCACAAACTCCAGCGTCCGCTCCATCAGATTATCCAGCCAGCTGTCCAGCGTTGCCTCATCCACCGGCAGCCGGGACAGTTTCATTTCGATCCACAGGCTCATCTTCTTCGTCGCACCCGGCAGGATATCGACAATATTGACGATACTGTTGATCAGGCCCGGAATGATCATCCAGAATACGCCGCCCAGCACAATCAGAATCACCAGCACCGAAACCACTGTGCCCACGCTCTTGGACAGTTCCATGTCGTGTTTGAGTTTCATCTCGCCCCGATTCAGCAGGGAGTAGGTTCCCCGCACCGTGGCATTGTAAATCGGACAGATCAGATAGGCCATCACCAGCCCGTAGATAAACGGCGCCAATACATTGCCGGCAAACTG
>JAUNRL010000148.1 GCA_030535715.1 Bacillota bacterium | reverse complement strand
ACATGGAAAATGTAAAAGTAATCATTTGGGGTCATGGCGCAATGGGTGGCGGAGTTGCCGATATGCTGCTTTCCAAGGAAGGTGTTGACATCGTTGGCATAGCCGGCAGAGAGCACAAGCAGGGTCACTCCATGTATGAGTACATCAAGACCGAGAAGGGCAATAGAGAAGACGTTCTGATCAAAGCTCCGGAAGAAATCATCAAGCCGGGCGCTGCGGACATCGTCATTCTGTGTACCGATTCCTTCACCAGAGAAGCTTTTCCGAGAATGAAGTTTATCCTGGAGCAGGGCATCAACTGCATCACCTCCGCTGAGGAAATGGCTTATCCGAAGGCGCAGAGCCCGGAACTGGCCGATGAGCTGGACAAGATCGCGAAGGCAAACGGCGTTTCCATTCTGGGAACCGGCATCAACCCGGGACATATCATGGATATGCTTGTACTGGTTATGACCGGTTGCATGACCGACGTCAAGCACATCCTCTCCAAGAGAGTCAACTCCCTGTCCCCCTTCGGACCGGTTGTTATGCATGAGCAGGGCATCGGCGTTTCCGTCGAGGAGTTTAAGGAAAGAAAGGCCAATGGCACCATGTCCGGTCACGTTGGTTTCGCCGAGTCCGTCGGCATGATGGCTGAGGGTCTGGGACTGGAAGTCTCCGAGTTCTCTCAGGACATGAACCCCATCGTCACTGATGTGGACAGAAAGAGCCCCTACGGATTCGCAGCCGCTGGCTCCTGCGCCGGCGTTGCCATGGAAGCTGACGCTGTTCTGTCCAATGGCATGAAGGTCAGAATGGAGCATCCGCAGCAGATTGAGCCCGAGCAGGTTGGCGTACAGACCGGCGACTATGTCATCATCGATGGTACTCCGGCGGTCAACATGGTCAACAGCCCCGAGGTCGAGGGTGGTCTGGGAACCATCGCGATGTGTGCGAACATGATCCCGCAGGTCATCAATGCTGAGCCGGGTCTGAAGACGATGATCGATCTGCCGATTCCGCGCTGCCTGATGGGCGACGTGAGACAGAGGATCGATCCCGCGAAGAAGATCGTGAAATAAGCAAAAGCGATAAAACACCGTTGAGGCACACCTGGACTATATACCAGTGTGCCTCATACTGACTTTGATGATTGGAGAAGAAAACATGGCAAAGAAAGGTGATTGGGTTCGCATTCACAGTGTCGTGCTGAAGGCCGAAGAAAGAACGGCGAAGCTGCCGGATGACACCAAGGCATGCGACCTGGAGCAGTGGACGAAGGGCTTCCTGCAGGAAGATGCGGAAATCGGCGATGAAGTGACCGTGGAAACGGTGGTCGGCAGACTGGAAAAAGGCACGCTGATCGATGACGCTCCCTACTATAATCATAGCTACGGCAAATTCGTTCCGGAGCTGATCGAAGTGGATAGGGTTTTGAGAAAAGAAATGGCAGAGATCGGAGGTGTCAGATAATGACGTTAGCAAAAGACTATGCATCCGTCATGGGAAGATCCAACGAGATCCAGAAGAAGGCTCTTGGCCTGGACTATGCGGAATTCGAGACCTCCCCAATCGCATTTGATTATGACAGGCTGATGACTTCCACCGGCTACACCCTGGAAGAGGTCAACCGAGTGCAGAGCCGGTTCGGCGTCGGCAACACGCCGCTGCTGGAGGCGAGAAACATCACGAAGCTGGCGAGAAAATATGCGAAGCCGGGCTACGGCGCGAGAATCCTCATCAAGGATGAAGCGGCCAACCCGTCCGGTTCCTTCAAGGACAGAAGAGCGGCATGCGCGGTTTACCACGCGAAGAAGCTGGGCTACAAGGGCGTCATGGCGGCGACCTCCGGCAACTACGGCGCTGCGGTTGCTTCTCAGGCAGCCATTCAGGGCCTGAAGTGCATCATCGTGCAGGAGTGCTATGACTCCCACGGCGTCGGCCAGCCGGAAATCGTGGAAAAGGCAAGAAAGTGCGAAGCGCTGGGCGCGGAAGTCGTGCAGCTGACTGTGGGACCGGAGCTGTTCTACTCCTTCCTGTCCATCCTGGAGGATACGGGATACTTCAACGCTTCCCTGTATTCCCCCTTCGGCATCGCCGGTGTTGACACGCTGGGCTATGAGATCGTGCAGCAGTGCAGAGAAAAGCTGGGCAAGGATCCGGATATGGTGGTCTGCACGACGGCTGGCGGCGGCATGACCACGGGTACGGCCCGCGGCGTGCGGATGGCTGGCTGCGATGCGGAAATCGTCGGCGCGTCCATTGACCTGTCCGGCCTTTCCATGGCATCCGACGTCGACTTCAACAAGAAGTCCTGCACTACCGGACATACCGGATTCGGCGTTCCCTACGCCACCGATCCGGACCACTCCGACGTGCCCAGATCCGCGGCCCGTCCGCTGAGATACATGGACAGATACGTCACCATTACCCAGGGCGAAATCATGGAGATGACCGAAATGCTGGCGCAGCTGGAGGGCATCGAAAGAGGACCGGCGGGACAGACTTCCCTGGCCGCGGCATTCTCCCTGGCGCAGGATCTGCCGGAAGATGCGATCCTGGTCGTTTCCGAGACTGAGTACACCGGCGCCGGCAAGCATGTGCAGCCGCAGCTGTGGTTCGCAAAGGAGAACGGCATCGACGTCAGACTGGGGGACCCCAAGGATGAGGTCCCGGGCAAGAGCGTTGTGCTTCCCGCGTCCCCTGCGCTGTTCCAGTACAAGGAAGCTGACATCAACCACTTCAGACAGTCCCTGATCAAGAAGGCTGTCAAGAAGGCAGGCGTCAAGCCTACAGATTCAGACCTCGAGTTCCTGGCTGAAGAGACAAAGACAGACGTAGACTTCGTTAAGAAGACTCTGGAAGAAAACGGACTTCTGTAAGGAGATAAAGGAAAGGAAATCAGGATGAAAAGAGAAGACGATTTTGCAGAACGCAGAAAACACATTGCGAATC
>JAUNRL010000147.1 GCA_030535715.1 Bacillota bacterium | reverse complement strand
CTGTCGAAAGCCTCCGGAGCAGCCTTGACATACTCCTTTACGGTATGAACCGCGATCCGGCTCGCCTCCTCCAGGGGATAGGAGTAGACCCCTGTGGAAATCGACGGGAAGGCAATGCTCTTCACGCCGTGTTCCACCGCCACATCAAGGCACCGTCGGTAGCAGGACGCCAGCTTCTCCGCTTCCTTATTCCCGCCGCCGTGCCAGACCGGCCCCGGCGTGTGGATCACGTACCGGCAGGGCAGATGATAGGCCTTCGTGATTTTCGCGTCCCCGGTCGCGCAGCCGTTCAGGGCCCGGCATTCAGCGAGCAGCTCCGGCCCCGCGGCCCGGTGAATGGCGCCGTCCACGCCGCCGCCCCCGAGCAGGGATGTGTTGGCGGCATTGACGATGGCTTCCGCATCCGTGATTCTGGTGATATCTCCCCGTACCGCTGTGATGGTTGTCATGATTGTCCTCCCTTTGCCATCATTCCGTTTTTTCCCGATCGTCTCTTCCCGGCAACACCATCTCGTCGGCCGCCTTGCCGATTTCTCCGATCACTTCGGAGATAATGTTTTTCTTATCCACAATTCCTCTCTTTCTTTCACGCTGTCTCTGACAGCATCATCCTATCAAACTGCCGCTCTCAGTTCAACAGTGAAAAGGAAAAAGAACGGGCGCATTGGATTGTCGCGGGATCATGTGATACAATTTGTTCTGTCATTGGAGGGCATGCCGCGGCATGCAGATTACCAGCGGACAGCGGAACCCACCGCACCTCACAGGAGAAGGATCATGAACTATACGGCTGAATACCGAAGCAAACTGCGCACGCCGGACGAAGCGGTAAAGGTCGTCCGCAGCGGCGATTGGATCGATTACATCACCAATCTGGCGTTCCCCGAACTGCTGGATGCCGCGCTGGTCAGGCGGGCGGAGGAACTGACGGATGTGAAGATCCGGGGGAACCTCATTTTCAAGCCGCTGCGGACCGTGGAGGCAGATCCGGAGCGGAAGCACTTCATCTACAACAGCTGGCACTGCTCCGCCTATGAGCGGAAACTCTGCGACCAGGGGCTCTGCAATTTCATCCCGATGATCTTCCGCAACCTGGTTCCTTACTACCGCCATTTTCTGACCGTGAACGTGGCCATGTGCGCGGTGACACCCATGGACCGGCACGGATACTTTAACCTGTCATGTGCCTCCGGTGTGGCTGCGGGAATTCTGGCGACCGCGGACGTGGTGATTCTGGAGGTGGATGAACAGCTGCCGAAGGTCTGCGGCGGCTTCGGCCAGACGATCCACATTTCCGATGTGGATATGATTGTGGAAGGCAGTCACAGTCCACTTCCCACGGTGCCCCTTCATCCCGCGACGGATGAGGACCGCGCGGTTGCAAAGGCAATCATGACCCAGATTCCCGACGGCGCGACCCTTCAGTTCGGCATCGGCGGAATGCCCAACGTCCTGGGCAGCATGCTGGCGGATTCGGATCTGAAGGATCTGGGCATGCATACGGAACTGTGCTCGGACGCCTATGTGTCCCTGACGGAGGCGGGCAAGCTGAACAACGCGAAAAAGAGCTACATGCCGGGCATCGGCGTGACCGGCATGGCATTCGGAACGGAAAGGGTATACGAGTTTGTTGACGAAAACCCCGGGGTTGCCTTTATGCCTCTTGAACTTGTCAATTCACCGGAAACCATCGGCAGGATCGACAACATGATCTCCATCAACAACTGCATCGCCGTGGATCTTTACGGCCAGGTCAGCGCGGAGAGCGTGGGCATGCGTCAGATCAGCGGAACCGGCGGGCAGCTGGATTATCTGACCGGCGCGGCCATGTCCCGGGGCGGCAAAGCCTTTCTCTGCATGACCTCCACCTACCGGGAAAAAGACGGCACGCTCCGTTCCCGGATCGTACCGGCATTTCAGGGCGATATTGTGACGGATCCCCGCAGCCAGGCTTACTATATGGTCACGGAATACGGCATGGTCAATCTGGTCGGCCGCTCCACCTGGGAACGGGCGGAGATGCTGATTTCCATCGCTCATCCGGACTTCCGGGACGAACTGATCCGCAGAGCGGAGGAAAACGGGATCTGGATCCGGTCGAATAAACGGTAAAACCGGAACAGGTCATCCGGAACCGTTCCTCATTCTCGCACAGCGTCAGGTTCGAGATCAGCCGGAGCCATCCAGATCAGCTATGGTGCAGATTCTGTGGAGAGACCCTTAACCTATTTCTTCTTTTTTCGCCTTTTTTCCCGAGCACGTCGTTTTGCTCTTGCATCCGCTTCTATCCTGGCGGCTCGGATCTCCTCTTTAGTGCGGGATCTTCTGATGATGTCGTCTACATCCGCACCCTCTCCAGGTACCGGAACATCCAGACGTTTGCGACGCATGGCTTCATATTGCCTTTGCCCCATACGCTGAGAAGTGTGGGATCGAGTGCAGCAAGCTGCTCGTTGAGTCCTGCGAACCAGCCCATCCTGGTCATCATCAGGATGAAGATCAGGATCAGTGATCCTATCATAATGAATCCCTGGATGACATCGGTCCACGCAACCGCGAAATATCCACCTACGAACGTATAGAACAGAATGACTGCGCAGCCGACCACCAGTCCGATCTCTATCGGGAATCCAAACAGGCTGACCAGGGTCTTTCCCGTGGCCAGGAACTGTGCCAGAACGTATGACGCCAGGCCGAAAACTGCTATGATGCAGGCAATTATTTTTACAGGAATGGATTCATATCGTTTTTCGAGATACTCGATGGGAGAAATACAGTCAAGAAGCTGAGACAGTCTTCTCATACGTCTTCCCAGAACTGTAATGTTTATGAGACCACCACCGGCATCACCTACTGCATAGAATATCGCGAAGTATCCCATAGCAAAGGCTTCTGAAGGTCCACCCATGAACATGAATCCACTCATGGCCGTGGTCTGAAG